>JANNSA010000030.1:0-15527 GCA_031402115.1 Hyphomicrobiaceae bacterium
CGAGAAAGGCATCCGGATCAAGAAGGCCGAGATGAAGCTCCTCGACATCGAAGGTGACACCTTCCATCCTGAATGGAACTACACGATCAAGCCGCGCACCGGTCAAAAGCCGTAGCGGTTATCGTTGAAGGTGTCCTAAGCCTGTCGCGCCACCACTTGTCGACAGCGCCGCCGCTCTCTATAAGCACCGGCAATCCCGGCTGTCATGGTCGTTGCGGTCGCGCGCCAATTGCCGTTAGGGCGCGCTGGCCGGCCAGATTCGCGCTCCGCCAGGACCGCCACCCAGACCAGCGGTCCATGCGGACCGCCACAAGGAGTTGAGCCGATGAAGAAGATTGAAGGTCTGCACCCGCACTACCATCCGATTCGCGTCGTCATGACCGACGGCACCGAGTTCACCACCTTCTCGACGATGGGCAAGGCCGGCGACACGCTGCAGCTGGACATCGATCCGATGACCCACCCGGCCTGGACTGGCGGCAACCAGCAATTGCTCGATCGCGGAGGCCGACTGAGCCGCTTCAACAAGCGCTTCGAGGGCTTGTTCAAGAAGTAGGCTTCGACACGAGCGGCGCTTCGTAAGGCGGAATACGGCCAGTGGCCTATTCCGCCTTGCGTGCAACGCGGGTGTTCAATCGCGCAACGGGATCAGCCGGGCCGGTTCGATGTAGAGGCCGACACGCGCGCCCGGTACCAGGCCAACAGCGTCGGCGGCGCTGACAGTCAATGGCATGCCGGCATCCAGCTTGATGCGCGTGTGCGTGCCGAGGAAGCTGATTTCCGTGACGGTTGCAGTACCGGGGATCTGCCGGCTGTTGGCAGGCAGCACCGTCAGCATAATGTGCTCGGGCCGCAGGGACAGCGACACGCGGGTACCGATCGCACGCCCGTTGGCATCGGCGATCTCGAAGATGCCGAGCGCCGTATCGACGGCCATCAGCCCAGTTGCCTGACCCAGCACTGTGCCATCAACAATGTTGCTGTCGCCCATGAACAGCGCCGTGAAGCGCGTCGCCGGCCGCAAGTAAATGCGTTCCGGACTGCCTTGATCCTCGATCCGGCCGGCGTTCATCACCACGATCTGGTCGGCGATCGCCAGTGCCTCTTCCTGATCATGCGTAACGTGCACGAAGGTCGTGCCCACGCGGCGCTGCAGCGCCTTCAGCTCATCCTGCATCTGACGGCGCAGTTTCAGGTCAAGAGCGCCAAGTGGTTCGTCGAGCAGAAGCACCAGCGGCTCAACCACCAGCGAACGGGCCAGCGCCACACGCTGCCGCTGGCCGCCGGAAAGCTGATGTGGCTTACGGCTGTAGGCGTCCGGCAGGCCGACCATGGCCAGAGCATCACGCGCCATTTGATTGCGTTGCCGCGAACCGACCCCGCGCATGCGCAGACCAAACCCGACATTGCCGCCGACAGTCATGGTCGGGAACAGAGCGTAATCCTGGAACACCGTCGCCGTGGGTCGCTTGGCGGGTGGCACCGCCGTGACATCGCGGCCATCAATGCTGACATGGCCCGCCGCCGGCATCAGGAAGCCGCCAAGGATGTTCAGGAGCGTCGTTTTGCCCGAGCCAGAAGGTCCGAGCAGTACTGTGAAGGCACCGCGCTCCACATCCAGCGAAACGTTGTCGAGCACGGTCTTATCGCCATAGCGTTGGGTGATGCCCTGCAGACGGACAAGGGGGCCAGGCGCAGTCATGGGAGCGGGCGCAGTCATAGTGTCAGACCCCGTTTTTGCGGGCAACGGCATCACGTACGCCTTCTGAACAGGGTGAACTCGACGGCAAGCACGACCACGATGGAAACCAGGAACACCAGGCTGCCGATGGCGTTGGTCTTGGGGCTGAGCCCCGAACGCAGCATCGCCCAGATTTCAACCGGCAACGTGGTGTCGAAGCGAGTCAACAGGAACGCGATGATAAACTCGTCCCACGAGAAGGTCATCGATAGGAAGAAGGCGGCAAAGATCGCCGGAGCCAGCATCGGCGCCGTCACGAGCCACATCACCTGCAATTCGGCGGCGCCGAGATCGCGCGCCGCGCGCTCAATATTGGCCTGATGCTCGCCCATCTGGCTATAGATGATTGCGAAGCACAGCGGCATGTTGATCACCACATGGCCGAGGCCGACCGCGAACAGCGATTGCGGAAGACCAGCTCCCTTGGCCGCCATCAGCAGACCCATGCCGATGATCAAGGTGCTGACGGCCAGCGGCGCCGTGATCAGTGCGTTCAGCCAGAATTTGCTGGGCACGCGCAGCCGCGCGAACGCATAGGCTGCCAGAAAGCCGATCAGGCAGGCAGCGGCCGATGACAAGATGGCGACAGCCACGGAGTTCCAAAGACCCGCCATCAAGCGGCGGTCGTTGATGACGGCATCATACCAGCGCAGCGACGGGCCATTGAACGGCGGCACGGGTATGAAGGAGCCCTGAAACGAGAACAGCACCAACACTGCGACCGGCAGGAAGATGAAGCCGTAGATCAGCGCGGCGTACAGTGAGGCGGCGATGCAGGAGTTGCGAGATGGCATCAGGCGCGCTCCAGCTTCAACCAGCGCGCACTCGCCAGATAAACCATCGTGACCACCACCATCAGGATCATCGATAGAGCCGCGGCTGAGGGGAAATCACCGCGCCGGCCAATCTGCAGCATGATCAGCTGCGGCATCAGCAGCTCATTGTTGCCGCCGAGGATCTGCGGCGTGACATAGTCGCCAATCGTCAGCACGAATGTCAGGAACGCGCCGACCATGATGCCCGGCACGGTCAGCGGCAGGACAACGTGCCAGAACGTCTGCAGGGGGTTGGCGCCGAGATCGGCCGCTGCCTTAGCATAGCTCGGCGACAGCTGCTTGAGGTTGGCATAGATCGTCAGCGTCAACAGCATGACGAAGAAGTGCACGAAGCCGATGATTGTTGCGGTTCGCGTATTGGCCAGCGTGAGCGGTGAACTCAGCAGCCCACTGCCCATTAACGCCTGATTGATCACGCCCTTCTCGGCCAGCACCAGCAGCCACGCGTAAGAGCGCACGACATAGGACGTCCAGAACGGCAGTACGGCGAGCACCAGCGCCAGACGTTGCCAACGCTCCGGCACCAGCATGGCGAGGATCCAGGCGAACGGATAAGCCAGCACAACCGACAGCACGGTGACCATGCCCGTGACGGCAAGTGAGTTGGTCATTGCCTTGAAATAGCTGGGGTTGTTCCAAAACTGCGTGTAGTTGTCGAAGCTCCAGCCGCTGGAAATGCCATCCTCCGTGCTGCCCGGCAGGGTGGTCAGACTGATCACACCCATCACCACCAGCGGCACGACGAACAGCAGCACCGTCACGACGAGCGCTGGTCCGACCGTCAGCCAGATCAGCGCCGACCCGCGCGATTGTGATTGCGTCACCAGCGTTCCCCCGTCCCTTGCCGCCGATCTTGCTGAGTTTGACGCGCCGTGGCAAGCGGCGTGCGGGCGTCCCTGACGACCCGGCGAACCACACTTGGCTCAGGAACCGCGTCGGGCCGCAACTTGCGTTAAGCCGACGCCAGCGAGGATCAGACCGCCACCGAGGCCCTCGACCCAGCTTAAGGTCTCGCCCAGCACCAACACACCACCGGCGACCGCTACAACCGGAATGGCATAGATGAAGACGCCGGCGCTGGCGGCGCTGACGTGCCGCACGCCGTAATTCCAGGTGATCATCGACACGACGCTGCCAAGCAGGGCGAGGAACAGAATCGCCAGTCCATGCGCCGGCGACAGGGCGTTCAGCGTCGCCAGCGTTGACGGCGATGCGAAGGCGAGCACGGGCGGCGTACCGATCAGACTGACCAGCGCCGTCGCACGGAGCGCGCCATAGGTTGGTAACAGCGGCTTCAGCACAACCACGCTGAACGACCATGAGACCCCAGACAGGAACATCAGCAGCGGCCCGGCGGTGCTCGCGCCGGTTGCTGGACCCGTAGCGGTTGTCGACGCCGTCGTCGCCGCGCCCCAAAGCCAGGGCTGCGCCAGCAGCACCGCCAGCCCCGCCGCCGATACGCCCATGCCAAGGATGACGCCGAGCGTCAGCCGTTCACCGAGGAAGAGGGCGGCGAACAGGGCGATAAGCACCGGCTCCGATCCAAGCACGAGGCCACCCAAGCTGGCCAGCGTGCCTTGATAGGCGTAGGTCGAGAGCATGGTGTAACCAGCGACGCCCGTCGCCGCTGCGATCAGGAATCGCGGCCAGTCGCGTGCGGCGATGCCCCAGCCACTCATCCAGGTCAGTAACGCGCCAAACGCTACCGCGCTGACAACGAACCGAAGGACCAGGACATCAGCTGCGGGATGGGTCACGACCAAGCTGCGGATCGCCGCCGGACAGACGCCCCAGACCAAGACCGTCAGCACCAGCGCGAGCAGCGCCCACAACCGCCGCTTTGACTCGGCTGCAAACACCAGGTCCGACCCGCTCATCGTGTCGCCCCGCCCGCCAAAGCCCAAAGCTGCCAGTTGCAACAAGCGGTCAAAGAGTCGCACCCATCCTGCCGCGCAATTTCGAAGAAGCTACGCTGTCTCAGTGAAACCAGCATGATCGATAGAGGATGCACTGCCACGGGACAATCACTGCTTGACGAACGACAGCCAAGCCTTGACCAACACTATAGTTTTGATTAAACGTTCATTCAGTGAATGAACATTCAGTCAGTGGCGCTATGACCCAGTCCCGATCCAGTTCCGCCAAACCAGCAGCCGAACTGGCCGACCGGCCGGCCGACGCGCGGCATGATGCGCAAGCCGAACGACGCCGTCGCGAAATCCTGGAAGCCACCATGCGGGTGATCGCTACCCATGGGCTGTCGGACACCACGGTTGAGCGGGTCGCGGTCGCCGCCGGCGTATCGCCGGGGTTGGTGATCGCCTATTTCAAGCGCAAGGATCTGTTGCTGCTGGAGACATTGCAGGTCGTCGCCACCGAGTTTGAGACGGCGCGGCGCACCGCCATTGATGCTGCCGGCGACGATCCAGCGCGGGCGCTGACGGGTCTGATCGACATGACGTTTGACCCCGCCATCAGTGCACCCGAGCGGCTCGCCGTCTGGTACGCCTTCTGGGGCGAGGCCAACGCCCGCGCAGTCTATCGCAACCTGGTCGGCAAGCAGGACCAGCTCTACGAGGCTGATCTTGAGCGGCTGTTCGCCGTGCTGATCGCTCAATCGGGCCGCGCCGATCTGGACGTCGAGGCCAGCGCCGCTGGCTTCGCCGGTATCCTCGAATGGCTTTGGCAGGATATCCTGTTCAATGGACCGAACTCCGACCGCCGCCGCGCTGCCCGCATCGCGCGTGCTTACCTGACAGGCCTGTTTCAGCGACGCTTCGATTGAAACCTGATCCCAATTGTCCTGCCCGTCGCTCAAGCCTGAAAAGTTGTGATCCTCATGCCTAAGCCCCACCGCACGCTTTCGAGCGCCGCCACCCATGCCGCCGCTTTGCCCGGCAGCTTCCGCGCTTTGCCGGCCTGGACCTATCGCAGCGCCGAGCTGATGCAGCTCGAATATGAGCACCTGATCCTGCCCTCCTGGCAGTTCGCTTGCCATATCAGCCAGGTGAAGTGCGCTGGCGATTACGTCACACTCGATTTGATGCGCGACAGCATCATCATCATGCGCGGCAAGGATGACGTGGTTCGCGCCTTCAAAAACGTCTGCCGGCACCGTGGCGCCCGGCTGCTTGATGGCTCGGGCACCTGCAAGGGCACTATCGTCTGCCCGTATCACGGCTGGTCCTATGGGCTCGCCGGCAATCTCCGTGCGCTGCCCGCCGCCAAAACTTTTCCGGGCATTGATTTGGCTCAGTTCAGCCTGTCGGAAGTTGAGCTGGAAGTTTTCCACGGCTTGGTTTTCGTGCGGCTGATCGCCGGCGGCCCAAGCGTTGCCGAGATCTGGGGCGACCTGTCGCGGCTGTTGGCGCCGTTCCGGCTGGAGGAGCTGGAACTGGCCGATCACGGCATTCAGACGCAGGTGTGGAATTGCAATTGGAAGGTCGCGGTCGACAACAATCTGGAGAACTACCACGTGCCCGTCGGCCACCCGGGCTACGACCGCCTGCTGGACCTCGATCCGGCCGACCTGATCACCGAGCATGGCGTCTACGGCACGGTTGCGACGCTGAAGGCCGCGCCCTCGGTCAATCCAACGGAGCGCTATTATCAGCAGCTGGCACCCGAGGTGCTGACCGGGCTCGACTCCAAGACGCGGCGCACCTGGCTGTTTTTCACCATGCCGCCCAATCTCGGCTTCGATATATATCCGGACTGCATCGACCTGTATCAGGTGCTGCCGCGCACGGCGGAAACCTGCTCTGTGCGCTGGCCGATTTTCAAGCCGAAGGATGAACGGCGTGAGGCCAAGGCGGTGCGCTATCTCAACTTGCGCATCAACCGTCAGGTCGGCAATGAGGATAAGGAATTGTGCGAGCGTGTGCAGTCCGGCCTCAACTCGCACCGCTTCGTGCAAGGTCCGCTGTCGCTGATGGAAGTGGCTCTGAAGGACTTCCACGACCGCATCGCCGAACGCATCCCGTTCGTCCGCGATCCGGCGCCGCCTGCCGACTTCGCACCGCGCCAGGCAGCAGAATAGGGCCGGGTGTCGACGGCGTGCTGGGTGGCAGGCACTTATGCGCATTCCAGCCTCGCCGCTTGGTGCGACCCCGCCAGCACGTAAGTGCCTGACCCATAATGCTTCATTGCGCCGGCAGCAGGTCCTTGACCTCATCGCACTTCGTCGTGGTGAAGCGGTTGATCATCTTGACGAAGGTGCTGCTGAACATGCCGAGGCTGTTGTCGAGTTTGACGGCGGGCCAGATCACGCCCTTGGCCAGCGCCGGGGCTTCCACTGCGCCCCAGTTGAACGAGGCCTTGGTGGCGACACCGTTTTCAAACGTCACCTTCGGCTTCATACTGAGCTTGATGGTGGTTTTCTCGCCGCCAGCTTCGGCCGCCTCAATGTCGCATTCCAGCTTCTGCTCGTTCAGCTCAACTTCACCCTTGGCGTCGCTCATGGCCTTGGCTAGCGTTGCGCGGTTGAGCTTCAAATCCATCTTGCACAGCGCGTTGCCCATCGGCCATTCAATCCGCGCTTTGGAAATCAGCTCGTTCAGCGCCTTTTTCGGCCAAGTCTGCACGATGCTGCAGGCAACATCGGCGCCCTCAACCTTCTTTGAGCGCAGCAGCGAACAGATTTCTACCTTGCAAGCCTTGCGCGCTTCTTTCTCGCGTGCCAGCAGCGCATCGAGTGCCGGATCGCCAGTCGCGGCTTCCGGGTCAGGAATGGTCTCGGCGGCGACAGCTGGTAATGCGAAGGCCGTTACGGTTGCAGAGGCAATGAGTATCAACACGGCAGCACATAGCTTCAGTGACATGACAATTTTCCCCACGCTAACGACTGTTCCCAAGGTTCCGCTAGCGCGCAATTGTGGCGTGTGACAGGGGCAAGTGATGGCGCTGCTGCGACATGTTCGCGACTATCTTGCCCGGATCGGTGGCTTCCATCAGGATCGCTGGCATGATCATCATTACGCGCGAAGACCCACGCCAGGACACCATCACCGACTTCCTGCGTGAGCTGGATGCGTTCAATGCGGCGCTGTATCCGCCCGAAGCCAATCACCATCTCGACAGCGAGTCGCTCAGGCAACCAGACATCCACTTTTTCGTGGCGCGCGATGGCACTGGCGCGCTGTTGGGAACCGGAGCGCTGCGGGTCTGCCTGGCAATGGGCGTTGAACCAGCCTATGGCGAGGTCAAGCGCATGTATGTGACGGTGGCGGCACGCGGCAGTGGCGTCGGCCATTTGTTGCTGACCCAGGTTGAGGCAACGGCGCGCGAACTCAGATTGCCGCTGCTCAGACTGGAAACCGGCGTCGACAGTCATGGCGCGCTGGCACTCTATGGGCGCGCCGGCTTCCAGCGCCGGCCTGCCTTTGGCGATTACCCCGACCATCCGCTCAGCGCCTACATGGAGAAGGTGTTGACGGCGCAATAGCCAACTAAGCGCCGAACTGATCACCCCGTCGCGGGTCCGCCTTGCGCCAGGGCCGCCTAGCGTGTGGCGCACTGACCATCGTGGCGGCGTTTCAGTTTGGTCAATGATGGGTGCTTGGACGTAGTCTTGGCTAGGCCGCCGAGCACCATCGCCATAGTTTCGACCACGGGTTCACTCGGCAACGCCGCCAGCACTGCGAACTCTGCGTTGAATGTTTCGCCGTCCAATGTGGCGTTTAAGCGATTTGCCAGGGCGCGGGGTTGAGAAGCTAGCTGAATTCCAGTCATCAATAATCACTGCTACGCAAAAAGTCACTTCAGTTTTATAGCAAAAACTACGCTGACGAGCCATTGCTCTTGTCCAACATGGTTTCATTCCAACCAGCCATCGACCCGCGCTTCGTTCGGGCGCCAGCCACGCGTCTGCCAATTGATCGCTTCGGCAACAATGCGGCCCAGCGCATCCACCTCCACGCGCAAATCACGAAAGCCTTGCGAGTTACTCTCGCTGAGATAAGCGATCTGCTCGCCAGCGGTGTCACGGTAAAGCGCGCGCTGATGAATGAAACATGCCTCAGGGAGGATGTGCGGCACCAGTCGCGCCTCGGTCAGACGGGCTTCCAGGTTTTCAATCTGGGAGCGCAAGGACACGTTCGACGGCACCACGGTACCAACCACGCCGATAATCTCCAGATACGGCGAAATAGATTTGTGTAGGGCGATCTGGTCGGCGTAACGCGCGATCGCGTCGCCCGACAACTGATCAAGAATGGTCGGGATCAGTAGGTGGGTCGAGGCACAGAGCGCCTGGATATGCGCGGTCGTCAAACGCGGCGGCGCATCGATGATGATGATATCGAAATTCGCCTGCACGGCTGGATCATGAAACGTTTCGGCCAGTTTGTAGCGCAAGTCTGCCTGGCTCCGGATTGGCGTGATCTTGCGCCCGAGCAGCCGTAGCAGACCATCGAGCAGTTCACGCTCCGATTGCGGGAACAACCATTCGATCAGCACCCGGTTTTCGGCTGTCGCTAGGTCATAGGTGGCTGGGATGATCGAAAGTCCCGCGCCGTCCCGGCCGCCAGACTGGGTCAGCGGTTCGGCAATCTGCACCAGCTTGCCATTGAACAACTCACCGCTGACCAGCATGTTGGCTTTGCTCGGCTGCGTATAGCGGCTGGCCGAACTGACGGTCATGGTCGACAGGGAGCCCTGAAAATCCAAGTCGATGACCAGCACTCTGAGCCGGCCACCTTTGGGATTCTTCCAGCGCGCGGCAAAGTGCGCAGCGAGATTGCTGGCCAGCGTTGTCTTGCCGACGCCGCCCTTGAGGCTGCCGATCATCAGTACCGGAATGCTCGACTGCATGTGCGCGTCGTAACCGTCCGGGCGCAAGACAGGCTGCTTCAGCCAGAAGCCGGCGCCTTCCACCGGAACGCCCTTGTGTGGCCGCCGTTCGACGGCCCGCCGGGCAATGCCGATCTGCGACATAGCGCGGTAGGCCAGATAAATCGGCCGCAACAGGCCAAAGCCGATCACGACGGCCAGCGCCGCCGCTGGTTGAGTGATGAGTAGGTCAACGACTTGCGTGACCAGACGCCAAAGCCAATCCACGAACATCACCCCCCAAGGACAAGCCAAACCGACAGAAGCGCCGACGCCGCGCTCCCGGTTCAACTAAGCCCCCGCTCCAACAACCCCGTTGTTCCCGTTGCCACTGTGCGGCAGCCCCGCGCCGCTGTCCACGGGAAGAGCTGTCCATGCGCAAGACATAGGCGGCAGCCGGATGTCAGTGCCGAAACGCTATTGGCTGATATCGATGCGCTGCTGATTGCTGGCGCCGATCAGGCGGATGCCCCGGTGTCCAAGCGTGCCGTTGACCGATAATTCGACGACATAGGGCTGCTGCGGCCGGGCGGCCGTGCCCGCGCGACAGCCAACCAGCGAAATCTGCCAATACTCCGGCATCATCACGTACATGACGGGAACCAGAGCGATCTCGGTGGGGACATAGGCCGCATCGCCCCGGACGATCAGGATGAAATTACTGCCACGATGCTCGATCCGGGCGCTGTTGAAACTGATCGCGCGGCAATCCAACAGTGCCGGCTTGAGCCCGTCATTGGGGCGCGCGTCCTTCGGGCTGGCGAGCGGCTCGATTACCGTGGCGCTGGCGGGCCCGGCGGGCGCTACGGTAATTTCGGTGGCGGAGCTGCTGGCGCGCATCACCGGGCAAAGGCATGCCAGGGCCAGGGCCCCGATCGCCACCCCCTTGACGCTTCTCACTATCCGGGTCACCAGCATGAAGCCGCTCTGCGCTGCAAATGCGGCTCAGTCAAGGTCCACCTGAGACCGCGTGTTCTGTCATTACCCGAACCTTTTTCCGAGCCTGCCAGTCCCTGGTTACGCCGATCGCCTTAACCTCCCTTGCGAGCGCCAATGTCAGTGCCGGAGCCCCTGCTTGCCGCTACGTCCGTTGCTGCCTCAGCCAGCATGCCGGCCGACCTTGAATACGTCGCTACAGCACTGTTTGCGATCGCGGTGCTGCACACTTTCGCGACCAAGTTCTTCGAACATCTGGCGCATCGCGACACCGCCCATGCTGGCCTTTGGCACTTGCTCGGTGAAGTCGAGATCGTGTTCGGCTTCTGGGCGATCATCCTGTTTGGCGTGCTGCTCGTCTGGCTCGGGCCAGCCGGCGCCATCGGTTATGTTGAGAGCCGCAGCTTCGCCGAAGCGGCGTTCGTGTTTGTCATCATGGTGATCGCCGCCAGCCGGCCGATCATGGAATTGTCGAGCACGCTGCTCAGTGCCATCGCCCGGCTGCTGCCCATGGCGCCCGGCATCGCCTTCACGGTAACAACGCTCACCTTCGCACCGCTGTTGGGTTCGCTGATTACCGAGCCCGCCGCGATGACCGTGGCCGCCTTTCTGCTGCGTGACCGCATCTATGCCGCCGGCATCAGCGAGCGCTTGAAATACGCCATCATCGGCGCGCTGTTCGTCAATATCTCCATCGGCGGCACGCTGACGCCCTATGCCGCGCCGCCCGTGCTGATGGTCGCCACGGCCTGGAATTGGGATCTGCCGTTCATGCTCACGCATTTTGGCTGGCGCGCGGCTACGGCCACCGCCATCAACGCGGTTCTCCTGGCAGTGCTGCACCGCCGCGAACTGGCAGGCCTCCTGCCAGTTGAGCGCCGCGTCAGCCCTGACCCGGTGCCCTGGCTTGTCACGCTGCTGCATATCGCGTTCGCGGCTGGCGCCGTGTTGCTGATCCACCACCCGGTGGTGCTGCTCGGGCTGTTCCTGGCCTTCCTTGGTTTCACTCAAGCCTACCCCCGCTATCAGTCGCCACCGATCCTGCGTGAGGCGCTGCTGGTGGCGCTGTTCCTGGCTGGACTGGTGACGCTCGGCGGCTTGCAGACTTGGTGGTTGCAGCCGGCGCTGGTTGGTCTGCCCATCGATGCGCTGTATTTTGGCGCCACCGCCCTGACGGCGATCACTGACAACGCCGCCCTGACTTATCTGGGCTCGTTGGTGGAAGGAACGACCCCGGAATTCCGCTACGCCCTGGTCGCGGGCGCTGTCACCGGTGGCGGTTTAACGATTATTGCCAATGCCCCCAACCCAGCCGGAATCGCCATCCTGCGTGGCAGCTTCGAGGACGGCGCGGTCGGCGCCTGGGGTCTGTTCAAGGCCGCTTTGTTGCCGACGCTGGTGGCGATCGTGATGTTCTGGCTGATGCCGCACTGATGCAATTCTACTATGCATCGCCGTATGTGCGCAGCCGATCGAGCAAACGGCCGCGCTTTTCGAGCCCGGGATCGGACGCCGGCACTTCCTCTGGATCGCCGAAATCGACCGTCGTCGAAGTCTCGCCCTGGACGGCCGCCAAGCCAGGCACCGGCTGAACATCGTTGTTGAAGCCGAAATCAGATGCGGGGCCTGCATCCTCGACTGACGCAGCCTCGTCAGCCGCGCCATCGTGACCTTTGCTGTTCGGGCTAGCATTGGCATGTCCGTTCGCCAGCGGCGATCCAGCGGCGTTACTGGCGCCGGCAGTCGCTTCGAACGCCTGCGACTCAACCAGCGCGGCGGCAACAACCAGGCGCGGCGATGGCGAGGTTGGCTGGAAGCGGGCAGCCCAGATAGCGCGGCGATCGACCGATTGCGGCTCCGGCCCCGAGCGGAGTGGCAGCATCGCGCGTCCGGCCATCGCCGCAGCGGTGGCAGAAGCGGCGGCGGCGGCGTTCTGCGAGCGCTCGGCGGCGGTGCGCGTGGTCGCGGCGACCGGTGTCAGGGAGCGCGTGCCAAGCCGGCGCAACTCATCGCGGAAGTACACCGCCTGACGCGCTGCCCGTTCGTTGGAGCTGGCCAGTTCAGCTCGCAAACGGCCCGTAACTTCTCGCTCAGTGCGCGACTGAACTTCGAGCTTCTCCAACCGCGACTTCAGGAACGCCTTTGACTCGGCGACCACCTTGACTGCGTCAGGCGTGACGGTGGCTTCAAAACGCTCGATATCATCGCGCAAACGGCGGATTTCGTCGGCCTGATCGCGCGTCTTGGCTTCCAGGCTGCGCATGTGTTGCAGCAGCGACATGCCATCAGCATCGACCTGCGCGCCTTCCTGTGACTGCTCGACCTCGCGCCGCAGCTGGCGCAACTCTGCTGCCTGTTCAGCGATGCGGCCGCGCAGCTGGCTGTCGTCGCCCTCAAGCGCCACCTCAACAGAGGCGAGGCTGACACCACCGGCGAGGCCAGCCTGCAGGCGCTCGATGGTGTTGGCCTGGGCCCGCGTCGTGGCGCGCAAGCCATCCAGCTCACTGCGCAGGGCATATTCCGTTTCAACGCCCAGGTCCTGGGCACGGCGGCGGTCCTGGCCCTGTGCCGTCGCCATCGCCATGCGCAAGCGTTCGAGTTCGGCACCTTGCTGCGCATAGGCCGCTTGCGCCTGCTCCAGGGCCTCGGCCTGCTGACCGGCCGCGTCTTCCAAGGCACCAATTTCGCTATCGCGGGCTTCCAACAGCCGGCGCGCGTCCTCGATGCCGTTTTCCAGCTTTGGCAGCCGGTCATTGATCGTCTGCTTGAGCACGCCATGCGCGTTCTTGTGTTCGGACAAGTCCAGGCTCAAACGCTCGATATCGGCCAGTTGCCGGGTCACAACCGCGTCACGCCGGTTGATTTCGATCGTCTGCCGGTGGGCGCTGAGGCGTGATTTCTCGATCGTCTTGCCGAGCTGGTGGACCTTGACCGCGTATTCGGCCCGGATCAGATCCTTGCTGGCGCGCACCTCGGCCTCGCTGATTGGCAACGAGTGGCGCAATTTCTGTGTGGTCAGCCGGACGGCGCGCGCCCAGAACGCTGGGGCGATGAACAGGAACAGCAAGCATGCCGTCAGGAAGCCGAGCGCCGCCAGCAGGGTTGATTGGATCATGAATACCGTGCCTGACCGGCTGACGGCAGCCAGCTTATCAACTCAGGCCCCGGCAAGTCAGAACGGGTTCCAAGTCGGCGACCGTGTAAATTTGAGGTATCCGACATTCGCTCCGAGCCTCAATCCCAGTCCTGACCGGATCGGCGCCATAGTGACATGACCGCTCTTCAGGAACGTGATGCCGACACCGCCAACAAGATACGCCTGTCCACCGACCCCCGCATAGTCATAGAAAATCTCTTCCGGACTATACATGTCGTAGACGAGAATCATCGCCTTCGAGCCTTCTGCACCGAAGTCATAGCCGATGGAGGGGCCTTGCCAATAGACCCGGTGGCGGCCAGCGTTCTTTGTGTGCAGAACGCCCTCGCCATAACGCAAGCCGGCGACGAACGCGCCGCCCCCTTCCTCGCCCAGAATATAGCCGTTTGGCCGGCCCTGCTGCTGGAAGGCATATTCGATAACGCTCGCCAAGCCTTTAGTGACGTTGCCAAAGAAGCGGTGGCCGGCGCCCGAAATCTCGTCCGGCGAGAACGTATCCTGGCGCTGCGTGGCGCGCGGCGGCGGCTGATAGGGCGGCTCGGCGCCATATTGCGGCTGCCCATAGCCGCCGTCAGGGGCATCCGGAAGCACCGCTAGCGACGGATCATAGTCCTGTGCATAGGGTGCGTCTGCTTGGCCGTATTGCGGCTGTTGATACTGCGGCTTGTAGGGACCCTTCTTGTACTTTGGCGCGGCATAAGCCGGCTTCTTGCGCGGCTTGTAGGGTGGCGGCGCATAGGCAGGTTCCGCATAGCCAGGTTCTGCATAGGCAGGCGCTGCATAGGCAGGTTCTGGCGCATATTGGTTGTTGCCGTTGGGATCATCGCACTCCGTGCCATACCCGCCCTGGCCACAATCCTGCTGATATTGCCCCGCCGCCTTCTTCTGCCACGGCAATTGTTCTGCCATCGTCGCGCTGGAACTCACCGCCAGAACGGCGGCCAGTGTCAACCCGGCCACCCTGCCGCGATGCGTCATGCCAGAGATGATCCGTGCCATCCGTTGCGTGTCCATCGTTGAGAATCAATCTACGCCCAGCTTTCAGCGGTAAAAGTTACGATTTTATGTTCCCTTCGCGGCGCGGCATCCGCGCAAGTGTGGCTCTTGCGCTTCGGCTTGCCTGCTTTGCTTGCCACGGTTTGGACGTGCCGGTTTTCCGCCAGCGCGCCTCCATGTTGTCGAACAACACGTAGAGCGCCTTCTCGATCCGGCGCTGCAGACGGCGAGCGCGGCGGATCACATCATCGGGATCGCCAGGGCGAATACGCTTCTTCAGTTTTTTATCTTGCATCACCAACTTTCCTGGCGGTTTTCAGGAGGGGGCACACACTGTGTCGTCTCGCGAGGCCCGGGGGGCGGGGCGTCCGTCAGCCGCAAGGTAGGGAGTTATTTGAAGCGACCGATGGGCCGCCCCGCCAGCGTCTTGATCGACTTCAGCGCCGCCACTTGGCGTACACTTGACGCCTGCGTGGGCTGCTCCACACCCGGGCTTCTCACCCCAGGCGAGCGACGTGAGCCGCCAGCCCCGGATGTGCGGCATCCGGCGCCGGTCGCTGCCTTTTCCAAACAATTCGAGACGCCCTCGAGTGCATCCCCGGCAGAAAAGGTAATGCAACATAGTATAATTCTTACGAATGATGCGATTTAGTACAAGTTTCAGTTAATACACTAGCGAATACTCAGTATTCACTTTTCATTCGGGAACGATAAGTTCACTTTTGTCTAGAGACTTCTGCGCCGGGGCTGGGATATCCCCTCGCCGCATCACTGACAAAGCTTACTTGAATGACCGCCCAAAGTTGCGTTGTCGAAGCTTGTCGGGGCTGGCCGTCGGCGCGGCCATGACAGTTCGGGGTGTTTGCCGAATACTCACAAAATCCCGCGCCGGGATGGCGCCAGTGGGCGTTTGCGTGCGTGACGTCACGGTTCTCACGGTGTCATGAAGCAAGCACGCGAGAAGTGACTTAGGACAGTCAGCACAACAGGTGGCTCACGTCGAGTGCGGTCGTGCGGCGTAGGGTGCGAAAGG
>JANNSA010000031.1:0-3404 GCA_031402115.1 Hyphomicrobiaceae bacterium
TGCTGTTCGGCTTTGCCGTCGTGCTGGTGATGGCGGCTGTACCGTTGCGCGTTTGGCTGGCGCTGGCGTTCCCGATCTATGGCGTCGGTCTGATGTGCGTTTTGGCGGTGCTCAGCCACGGCACCGAAGCGCTCGGGGCCCAGCGCTGGCTCAATCTCGGGCCCTTAAGCTTTCAGCCCTCCGAGATCATGAAAGTCGGCCTGATCCTGGCGCTGGCGCGGTTGTATCAGGTGTTGCCGCCGGACAAGCTGTCGCGGCCGCTGTCGGTGCTGTATTCGGTGCTGCTGATCGGTTTACCGCTAGCGCTGATCCTGAAGCAACCCGATCTCGGCACCGCAACCTTGCTTGCCGCAATCGGCATCAGCCTGATGTTCCTCGGCGGCACCCGGCTGGCCTGGTTCGCTGGCGGCGCCGTTGCCTTTCTAGCGTTCCTGCCGTTTGCCTGGAACCTCCTGCATGAATACCAGAAGAAGCGGATTATTGTGTTCCTGGATCCCGATGTCGATCCGCTTGGCAAGGGCTATCAGATCTTTCAGTCGAAGATCGCGCTGGGCAGCGGTGGCTATATGGGCAAGGGCCTGCTGCAAGGCACGCAAAGCCAGCTCGACTTCGTGCCGGAGAAGCAGACCGATTTCATTTTCACGATGTTTGCCGAGGAAATGGGCTTTGTCGGCTGCATCATCCTGCTGCTGCTCTACATGGCCTTGATCTGGAGCCTGCTGGCGATCGCGCTGCGTTCCAGGAGCGTGTTCGGCCGGCTGGTTGCTGCTGGCGTCGCGGTGGCGCTGTTCATGCACGTCTTCGTCAACATCGCCATGGTGATGGGCGTGGCGCCGGTAGTCGGCGTGCCCTTGCCGCTGGTTTCTTATGGCGGCTCGTCGCTGCTATCGACCTTATTCGGGCTGGGACTTGCCATGAGTGCCCATGGCAGCAGACATGTCATCTTCGAGCGTAAGAATATCGGGTGGTTGGTCTAACCTTGGCATTGCCAAGGCTTATGCGGCTCTGGCACTGTCACACTTGCTGCCTGTCAACTGGACTGCATCATAATGCGCCGCCTCATAGCCATGTTGGTGATGGCCGTTGGACTGCTCGCCATAACGTCTGCGCCGTCAGCTGTTGCTGGCTCGAAGGTGATCGGCCGCATCAAGGGCACGGGGCAGACTTGGACTCTGCCGGCCTACCGGCGCGCCAAGCAGATCGCGGCTTCGGCGTTGAAGGCCGAGATTGGCGCGACCGGACGGCTGACTTGCCCATGGGGCACGGCGACGGCTTTCCTGGTCGGTGCTGGCGATACTTTCGTGACATCAGCCCATGTGTTCATCAACCTCGAGGCGCCCGACGCCAAATCCGGCAAGGGCCGCAAAGCCAAACACAAAGCCATTGGCGTGCGTCTGGGCGCGCCAGGACGCTGCCGCTTGCGCTTTCTGCTGGACAACGCTGTTTACAGGATTGCTGACAAGAGCCTGCGCTTTGGCGTCGCTGGCGAGGCGCCAGATCAAGCAATCAGCCCGCTGACCGCATCCTTGTGGCCAATGCCGGATTGGGCTGTCGGGCGCCTGGATCGGAGCGCCAAGAATATCGAACCCTATGGGATCTCGACAAGCCCACTGGAGCCGGGCGCCCGCGTGGCGGTGATTTCGCAAGGCATGGCCGATTACACGCCGCGCGTCTGTCATGGTGTCGTAGCCGGGTTCCTGGGCATTGGTGAAGGCGCCAGCTTCACGACGAGTTGCGACGTTGGCCTCGGTGCGTCGGGCGGTCCGGTGCTGGTGGATGGCCAGGTGATTGGCCTGACGCGCGGTTGGATTGATCTGAATGGCGATGGCCGCCTGCGCCAGCATCTCGGCGTGCCGATTGACCAGCGGCTGATCAGCTCACTGTATCCGCTGCCGCCACCGGTAGTGCCCGCTGTTCAGCCAAAGACGCGGCGGAAGATTGTGTCGACCTCGCGGAAGTGATGCTCCAGGGCGAAACAGGCGCGGATGCCCGGCTCATCAAGCGCGGCACGAACATCCTGGTCAGCCAACAACAGCGCCAGGAAATCACCGCCCGACAGCCAGACCGGCACGGCATTGCGCTGCACCAGCTCATAAGCGCGCTCGCGGGATACGCCGTTCTGTGTCAACGCCAGCAGCACGCGCTGAGAATTGACCAGGCCACCGAGTTTGCCGAGGTTGGCCGCCATCCGCTCCGGGTAGATGAGCAGGGACTCGATCACGCGCGCCAGCCGCGCCAAGGCGAAGTCGAGCGTGATGGTGGCGTCCGGCGCGATCATGCGCTCCACGGACGAGTGCGAGATGTCGCGTTCATGCCAAAGCGCCACATTCTCCAGCGCCGGCGTCACGAAGGCGCGCACCATGCGGGCGAGACCCGTCAGGTTTTCGCTCAGCACCGGATTGCGCTTGTGCGGCATCGCCGACGAGCCCTTCTGCCCCGGCGCGAAATACTCCTCCACCTCCAGCACCTCGGTGCGCTGCAAGTGCCGGATTTCGGTCGCCAGACGCTCGATGGAAGACGCGATGACGCCGAGCGTGGCGAAGTACATGGCGTGCCGGTCGCGCGGGATCACTTGCGTCGACACCGGCTCGACCATGAGCCCGAGTTTGGCGGCGACGTGCGCTTCGACGCGCGGATCGACTTGCGCAAACGTGCCGACGGCGCCGGAAATGGCGCACGTGGCGATCTCGGCGCGCGCCGCGACTAACCTGTGACGCGCCCGCTCGAACTCGGCATAAAAACCCGCCAGCTTCAGGCCGAACGTCGTCGGTTCGGCATGGATGCCATGGCTGCGGCCAATGGTCGGCGTCAACTTGTGCTCAAATGCCCGCGTCTTGAGCGCCGCCAGCAGCGCATCGATATCGGCGAGCAGCAGGTCGCTGGCCCGCGTCAGCTGCACTGATAGGCAAGTGTCAAGCACATCAGAGGAAGTCATGCCCTGGTGCAGGAAACGCGCCTCGGGGCCAACGACTTCCGACACATGGGTCAGGAAGGCGATGACATCGTGCTTGGTTTCGCGCTCGATCGCGTCGATGCGCTCGACGTCCCACTCGGTGTTGCGGCCCTTGGCCCAGATCGCCGCTGCTGCTGACCGAGGGATCGCGCCGATCTCGGCCATGGCGTCAGCCGCGTGCGCCTCGATCTCGAACCAGATTTTGAAGCGTGTCTGGGGTGACCAGAGCGCCACCATCGCGGGCCGGCTATAGCGGGGTATCATGAGGCGGCACTCGTCTTTGGGGAGCGGGGGCAAGGCACTGCTAAGGACAGTCAGTACAACACGTGAGTAACTTCGAGTGCGGTTGTGCGGCGTTGTCGGGTGCGAAAGGCGTCTTCGCCGTATCGCACTAGAAGCTGGCACGGCGGCCCGCTATGGTGCGGTACGGCCTGAAGAAGGCCTTTCGCAC
>JANNSA010000032.1:0-3910 GCA_031402115.1 Hyphomicrobiaceae bacterium
GATGCACGAAGAGAATGCGCATGGGTGCCCGCCACTTGCCCGAATCAAGGTGGTCGTCAGGCTAGCCAGCTGCGGGGGCGGGGGCAAACATACTGGGCAGCGGTTGGCGGGCAGCCGGCAGCGGGCAAATGCAAAGTTCTAACCGCCCGCTGCCTGCTGCCCGCCAACCGCTGCCCAGTATGTTTGCCCCCGCCCCCGCAGCTGGCTAGCCTGACGACCACCTTGATTCGGGCAAGTGGCGGGCACCCATGCGCATTCTCTTCGTGCATCAGAATTTTCCGGGGCAGTACCCGCATGTGGCGCGGGCACTGAAGGCGCGCGGGCATGACGTAGCGGCGCTGACAATTGCCGGTAACAAGCGCGCTGAATTGGTGACAACGCACCGCTATGCCTACAAGCCAGCGCCTTCGCCGGAGCGATTGCCGCTGGCGTCGCATTATGCCGAGCATGTCCACCGCGCCGAGGTCGTCGCCGCCGCCGCTGCCGCAATGAAGGCCAAGGGCTATGTGCCTGATGTCATCTGCGGCCATCTCGGCTGGGGCGAAACGCTGTTCCTGAAGGACGTCTGGCCAGCCGCCCGGCTGATCGTCTATGCCGAGTTCTTTTACCGCAATGACGGCCTGGATGTCGGCTTTGACCCGGAGTTCCACCAGGAATCGCTGCCGTCGCGGCTGCGGGTCACGTCACGGCAGGCGGCACTGCTGCTGGCTATGAACAGCGCGGATCAGGCACAGGCGCCGACGCGCTGGCAGGCCGAAAGTTTCCCGGCGGAACTGCGCGCCAAAATCCACGTTGTGCACGATGGCATCGATACGGCGGCGATTGCGCCTGCAGCCAGCGCCTTTGTCAGCATCGGCCGCGATCCCCGGATCAAACTGACGCCGGGCGACGAGGTGCTGACCTTCATCAACCGCAATTTGGAACCCTATCGCGGCTATCACATTTTCATGCGCGCCCTGCCCGAGATTATGAAACGGCGGCCGCAGGCGCGCGTCATCATCGTTGGCGGCAACGATGTCAGCTACGGCACTGCAGCGCCCAAAGGCAAATCCTGGCGTGAGATTTTCCTCAACGAGGTCAAGGACCAGCTCGACTTGAGCCGTATCCATTTTGTTGGGCTGATCCCGCACGACGTGTTCATCAATCTGATGCAAGTAACGCGCGTGCACGCCTACCTGACCTATCCGTTTGTGCTGTCGTGGTCGATGCTCGAAGCCATGAGCGCCGGCGCCCTGGTGATCGGCTCCCGCACACCTCCGGTCGAAGAGGCGATCAGCCATGGGGTCAATGGTCAACTGGTGGATTTCTTCGATGTCCAAGCCTGGACCGAGAGCGTCGTGGCCGCACTGGCGCAGCCGGACAGGGCCCGCGATCTGCGCCGCGCCGCGCGCCAGACCATCATCGCTCAATACGACCTACAATCCATCTGCCTACCCAGCCAGATCCGCATGATCGAGGGCGCGTGAGCCGGGCGGGTGCGGCCCAGAGGGCTCAACCCGCCACAACACACCATCATGGATCGTCGGCCCAATCCGGGTCGGAGGTGGCGTAGTCGTCGGGATCGGGCATCGGCGGTTCGGGCGGCAGGTCCGGTTCGACGGCCACCGCGAGCTCGGCCTGGATCGGCCGGACGCTGACCAACTCGGTGCCGGGGAACAGTCTGAGCAGGTCCTTGACCACCGGCAGGCCGCGCATGTGCGCCATTGCATCAGCTTCGCGGCGGCGGATTGCCTCGATCAACGGCGGCTCACCGGGCTCACGCGATACCGCGACCATCCAGCGCTGGCCCGTCCATTTGGCCAGCTTCTGCGCCAGTGTGTTGGGCAGGCCTGGATCGGCGCCAGGCAGCGGATTGAGTTCCAACCGCAGCGGCTCGAAGCGAACCAGCCGCACCTTCTCTTCCAACTCGGTCCGCAGCAGCACGTCGCGTTTGCTGCCGACATAACCGACCAGTTCGGCAAACGAGGCGAACGCCGGCGCCGCAGGTTGCGCCACCGCTGCCGCAACTGACGCCAGAGCGGGTGGCGAGACAATGGCTGGCTGGGCGTCGACAGGTTCTGCCGCCGGCGCCTGCTGCCGCGCCACCGCCGCATGCCCGCCATTGCCACTCGTCCAAGGCGGTGGGCCTGACGACGCCGCGCCCCGTTTGGCGGTCGTTGACGAGTTCGGGTGAGCAGCTTCGATACTGGTTTGCGTCAGCGGGGCTGGCGTCGCGGCTACCGCAGCACGTCCCGATGCGGATTTGGTTGAACTCGCTGGCCCCGCCACTGGTCCTGCCCCGCCACCGAACCGCCGCGCCAGATCGTCGGGTGACGGCAATTCGGCCACGTAAGCCAGTCGCACCAGCACCATCTCGGCGGCCATGAAGGCATCCGGCGCCTTGCCAGCTTCTTCGATGCCCTTCAGCAGCATCGACCAGCAGCGTGACAGCAGGCCAATGCCGATCTTGCCAGCCAGCGCGGCGGCGCGCTCCGCTTCGGCGGCGGAAAAGCCATCGCCGGCCAACCCGGCGCCTGCCACACGCGCCCGTGTCACGGCGTGCACTGCCTCGGCCAAGTCGCCGAGCACTTGCACCGGATCGGCACTGTCCTTGTGCAGCCGCTCGAACTGTTCCAGAGCGGCTGACGCCTGACCACCAAGCAGCGCTTCCAGCAGATCGAAGATGCGGCCCCGATCAGCGACGCCAAGCATTGAACGGACGAGTTGCGCGGTGACCGTGCCCGACGCCGTTGCGAACGCCTGATCCAGCACTGACAGGCCGTCACGCACCGAGCCTTCAGCAGCGCGCGCGATCAGCGTCAGCGCCTCATCCTCAACGGCGATAGCCTCCTGCGCCGCGATCTTGCGAAAATGCCCGGCGAGCACCGCGACATCGACACGGCGCAGGTCAAAACGCTGGCAGCGCGACAACACCGTGACGGGCACCTTGCGGATTTCCGTGGTGGCGAAAATGAACTTGGCGTGCTCGGGCGGCTCCTCCAGCGTCTTCAGCAGAGCGTTGAATGCGCCCTTGGAGAGCATGTGCACTTCGTCGACGATAAACACTTTGGTGCGCGCCAGGATCGGCCGGTAGCGCGCGCTCTCAATGATCTCGCGGACATTGTCGACGCCGGTATTGGAAGCCGCGTCCATCTCCAGCACATCGGCATGCCGGCTTTCGATGATCGCCTGGCAGTGCTCGCCAAGCACCGGCATGTCGGTGGTCGGCGCACTCACCTGGCCGGGTAGCGAGTAGTTCAGCGCCCGCGCCAGGATGCGTGCTGTCGTGGTTTTGCCGACGCCACGCACGCCCGTCAGCATGTAAGCTTGCGCGATGCGGCCAGTAGCGAACGCGTTCGACAGCGTCCGCACCATGGCTTCCTGCCCGATCAGATCGGGGAAAGCTGACGGCCGGTATTTGCGTGCCAGCACCACGTAGGGCGGCTTGGGCGAGACGGCCAGCGTGCCTGTGCTTGCCGTTTCCGTCGCCGCGTCGGCTTTGCTTGATGCTTTTTTGGCCATGCCGGAAGGCTTAGCGCCCGCGCCGGCGTCACGCAATTCCCTGCTTCGATTGTCACCGGGCGCGGTTGCTCGCTGAACTGCGGCATGCGACTGTGGAATTCTTCCAAACAACGTCGCATGAGGTCAGGTATGTCCGCGCACACCATCAAGCCACTCATCACCGCTGTTGCCACCAATACCGGCGGCCGCAATGGTCATTCAGAGACCACCGACAAATCCGTCGTCGCCGACTTCTCGGTTCGCAAGGAGATGGGTGGGCCCGGCCTGCCAAACACCACGACGCCTGAGCACTTGTTCGCCGCTGGCTATGCAGCCTGCTTTGGCGGCGCCCTGGAATTCGTCGCCAGCCAGCACAAGAAGGACGTCAGCGGCTCATCGGTGACCTGCGAGACGGCTGTCGGCCCGCGCG
>JANNSA010000033.1:0-1519 GCA_031402115.1 Hyphomicrobiaceae bacterium
CCGACCATCTGTTCGGTCATGTTGCGGGCGTTCTGGAAGTGCCGGGGCGGCGCGGGCGATATCGGCTGGCGTGCCGGCCTCAGCCAGCAGGGAGAGCGCGACATGGCGCAATATGCGCTTGCCGGCGCTCTTAGCATCCGGCTTGTAAGTGCCCTTGACGGCCATCGCCTCATACACCGCCTCAAGTTCGCCACGCAGTTGTTCGGCGATGCTACGGCGAAGGATTGCCCGTGCCTGATGGATAGCATCAGGATCGACATCCTTTTTCAGTTCGCGGGCAATGTCCGTGCTGCTTGGCATGGCCATGAACTGCGCACGATAGGCGGGCTCAAGGCTGTCATCGGACAGCGTGCCGGCCAGCGATTTCGCAAACGCCGGCTTGGCCTTCGACCGCTTGCCATTGCGGACCGCCACGACCAGATCAATCAGTGTGCGCGTCGCGTAAGTCTGCGCCGCCTGCCAGCGATTGTAGAGATCACTGTCGTGCACCATCTGAAACTCAAGCTCGGTGGCGCTTGTTTGCATGGTCAAGTTTACTGGCGCCGAAAAACCGCGCAGCAGTGACAGCACCGGCTTCGATGGCACATTCGTGAACCGGAAAGACTGCTTCGACTTGCGCAGTTCGATCAAGCCGTCCTTGACGGGGCCGCCACCCTCCAGTGTCAACGGAATGTCCGTACCGTTGCCGCCGATCAGGCCCAGGCGGATCGGGATCTGGAACGGCTTCTTTTTTGGCTGCCCCGGTGTCGGCGGCAGCACTTGCTCAACGGTCAGCTCAAGCGCCTTGGCCTTCTTGTCATAGCTGCTGGAACAAACCAGCTCTGGCGTGCCGGATTGGCGATACCACAGCATCATCTGGCTGAGGTCAGCGGCGCAGGCGTCTTCGAAACAGGCGATGAACTTCTCGACAGTAGTCGCCTCGCCGTCATGGCGCTCGAAGTACAGATCCATGCCGGCGCGGAAGCCTTTGGCGCCAACCAGCGTATGAATCATGCGGCAAACCTCGGCGCCCTTTTCATAGACTGTCGCCGTATAGAAATTGTTGATCTCGACATAGCTTTCCGGCCTGACGGGATGGGCCAGCGGGCCGGCATCTTCCGGGAACTGTGCGGCGCGAAGCCCACGCACATCGCCGATGCGCGCGACCGTGCGCGAGCGCTCGTCGGCGGTGAACTCCTGGTCGCGGAACACCGTCAGACCTTCCTTCAGGCACAGCTGGAACCAGTCACGGCAGGTGATGCGGTTGCCCGTCCAGTTGTGGAAGTACTCGTGCGCGATGACGCTTTCGATCGCCTCGTAATTGGCATCGGTCGCGGTCTCGGGCGTCGCCAGTACCAGCTTGTCATTGAAGATGTTAAGGCCCTTGTTCTCCATCGCCCCCATGTTGAAGTCGCTGACTGCGACGATCATGAAAATGTCGAGATCGTATTCGCGGCCGAACCGCTTCTCATCCCAGCGCATCGAACGCTTCAGCGAATCCATCGCCCAGTCGCAGCGGTCTTCCTTGCCAGGTTCGACG
>JANNSA010000034.1:0-3437 GCA_031402115.1 Hyphomicrobiaceae bacterium
GGATACTATCGCAACAAATACGGCCTCAAGCCGGAGCAATTTCCGAACGCTTCGCTGGCGGAAGATACCACGATCACGTTGCCGATTTTCCCTGGAATGACGACAGATGATCAGGAGAAGGTTGCGGCCCTTGTGCGTCAATGCATGAGGAACTGACCAGTCGTCAATGTTTGCGACGCTTGGGCGTCGCCCAGCATCGCGTTGGCCGATCAATTGTATTTTGCCCGTTTTTCTCTGGATTGTTTCGGCCTTAGGACATGTCCGTCACCGACGTCTATTGCCTTCCCAAATGGCTCACCTTATGAACGGGTCCGTAGCACATCAATCTAAGAAGCGAGGCGCAGTGAAAGATCGCGTCAAGGCCTGGGTTCGACCGAAACTGGTTGCGTTGTTGTCTGACGTGGTGGCGAGCCCGGGGCAACGGGGCCAAATGCAACAGGGTACCGCCGATCCTTATACGGAAGAGCGCTTGAGATACCTGATCAATGAGGTCAGCGATCTCAGGATTCTGGTCAGGGAGCTAACCGCGCCGAAGCCTGGGTCGCACGCCGACCAGGCGCAGACAAAGGAGAGCTTCTCCTATCAGTGGGCCGAAATCACGGAAGGCGCCCATCTGCTCGGGGACGCACAGTTCGAAACGGCGATGCTGAATCTGATCAGCACATACACAAATTTTCCAAAAACCTGGTTTCCTGGCAAGAAAGTTCTCGACGCGGGCTGCGGCATGGGCCGCTGGAGTTACGGCTTCGTCAAGCTTGACGCCGATGTCACGGCGGTCGATCAGAGCGCCAGCGGTGTCGGCCATCTCAACAAGCTGCTGAGCAACGAGCCGAAGTTCAAAGCTCAGCAGGCCGATCTGTTGAATCCGCTGCCCTTCGGCCGGGCCTTCGATCTGGTGTGGTGCTACGGCGTTACCCACCATACCGGCAACACCAGGCTTGCGACCGAGAACGTCGCGGCTTGCGTTAAGCCGGGCGGCCGGATCATGTTGATGATCTACGGAGAGCCGGCAAAACTTCACGAGTTTACCGAGATCAATACGTACGTTGAACACCGGCGCGCTACAGAGAACATGACGTTCGCGGAAAAAGAAAAATACCTCACCGCCCGCTATTCCAAAGAACAGGTTCATGGCTTCTTCGATGCGATCAGTCCGAAGATCAACGATCTCCATCGCTACGATGAGATCGCATCGTGGCTGAGGCAGCTTGGCTTCGTCGGCGTTCGGCGCACCCTGGACAATCGCAACATTCACCTCGTCGCAGATTTGCCAGCTCAGTGACCTCTGGTGCGGCGTGGAGGCTTCGGTATGCGTAGCGCCGACGATGTCGCAAGGGAGCTTGACAGTTCGGTCCGCGCTCGGCTTGCCGCATTGACGGCCGCGCTGGGCCGGCCGCTGCGCGTGCTCCACGTCGGCAACATCGCCAATAACGCCTATGTCAACGCCAAGATCATGCGCCGCTACGGCATCGAAGCCGATGTGCTGGTGCTCGATTACTATCACGTCATGGGATGCCCCGAGTGGGAAGAAGGGGTGATCGAGAAACTCGAAGGAACCGAGAACGATCCCGATTGGGGGCTAACGCAAGTCGGTGATTTTCGCCGCCCGATCTGGTTTTTGCAGGGCCCGCCAGCACTGCTTGCCGCCTACCTGACAGCTAAAGCCCGTGACAACAGCTTCGCCGCGGCGCTCTGGTTGAGGTTGTGCCGGGCGAATTTGCATACGCGCGGCGCGACCGGTGGCTGGCGCCGCCATGTGCATCACACCACGCGCGTCATGTGGCAGAATCGTCAGCTGGTGTGGACGTATGCTGTCGACGTTCCGCAGCGCCGGGTCAGGCAAGTTGGCAGCGCTGTGCGTCAGCAAGCTCGCGCGGCGGCCGATCATCTGGTGGCAAGGTCGATTGGTCTGGCCCGCCGCCGCGCCGGACGCGCCGCACGCTTCAGCAGTGCCGTGGCGCGGCGGGCAGCGGGTGTCAGCGCGCCTGTGACAGCGAGCGCGAGCGGCGGCGCACCCGTCGTTGCGTCTGCCGGGGCGGGTGCCGGTGTCACTACATCGCGCGTCATCGCAGACGCGACGACGTCGTCGCACGCGACCACGACACGACATGCACCGGACGCATCGCACGCAGTCGAGCGGCCGCGGCCTGAAGATAGCGCCTCGTTCCAGGTCACGGCAGATCGCTTTCGCGAAGCCTTCGCCTACTACGACGTTGTCCAGGGCTATGCTGTCGACGGCATCTATCCGCTGCTGGCCGGCAAGGAAAAGGCTTACGCCTGTTACGAACACGGAACGCTCCGGGATATCCCGTTTCAGCCGGATATGCTTGGGCGAATTTGCGCGTGCGCCTACCAGAATGCGCCGGCCATCTTCATCACCAACACGGATTGTGTCGCGGCGGCCGACAAATTGGGTGTGCCGAAAAGTCGACAGTTTCCAATCCCGCATGGCTTCGACAGCGAACGCGCCGCGAATTTCCGCGCCAAGTTCGGCCCGACCTGCAGGCCGCACAATAATCCTGTGACGTTTATTGCTCCGGCACGGCACCACTGGAAGCAGGGCGCCTATGTTTCCTGGCTCAAGGGCAACGACGTTCCGATCCGCGCCGCCCGGCTGCTTGCGGATCAGGGTTTCGATTTCAAAATCATTTTCGTCCGCTGGGGTCAAGAGGTGCATGAGAGTGCAGCGCTGATCGCCGAGCTCGGCGTCGAGCAACATTTCGAATGGATCGACGCTGTGCCGAAGTCCCGCCTGTGGCAATACTATCTGTCGTGCAACGGCGTGCTGGACCAATTCGTTATTCCGGCGATCGGCGGCGTCAGTTTCGAAACGCTGGCCTTCGGCCGGCCGCTGTTCACACGCATCGACGAGCCGGTGTTCAAAGACTTCTTCGGAGAATCGCCGCCGCTGTTAAACGTGCATACGCCGGAAGATTTGGCGGCGGCGCTGGCGAAAGTGATCCGCGATCCGACCTGCTACGATGACATCGGCGAGGCGGCGCTGGAATGGACGGCGCTATACCATTCATCTCAGCGCATTATCGAGGTCTTGCTCGACGGCTACTCCCGGTTCATTCCGGCCGCTGCACGACTTAAGACCGCACCGCGCTGACGCTTGCGCACCAGACGGGGACACAGGGTACGAGGATGGAAATCCTGCTGACAGGGGTCTCGGGCTGCATCGGCCGCGCCGTCGCCGCGGACCTGCGCCAGCATGGTCATGAGGTGGTGTCCGTCGTTCGCACCAAGAGTGATGCGCTGTGCGCAGCCGCGGCCATTGAAGCCGACTTATCGCGGCCACTGGCCTTTGAAACGCTGCCGGCCAAGATCGACGCGGTCATGCACCTGGCGCAGTCACGCCGATACCGCGAATTCCCGGGCGGCGCATCCGAGATGTTCCAGATCAACGTGGCGGCAACCCACAGCCTAGCCGCGTA
>JANNSA010000035.1:0-2929 GCA_031402115.1 Hyphomicrobiaceae bacterium
GGAAGAAGCAGAACAGGCCGCCGCCCACGTTGCCCGTAAAGCCCAGCGCCACCATCGTTGCGGGTGGGATGTACTCCAGGCCCCAGTAGGTGTGCGGCGCGCTGCCAAGCCCGTTGCGCAGCGGCCAGGGCGTGCCGTCGAAGGACGCCCCTGCCGCCGGCGGGCCTGGCGTCCAGTTCTCGAACGCGTTGCTGCCGCGGTTGTACTGCCAGACGTCACCGTCGGTGTAGTTCGGGCCGGTGCCCTGCACCGATCGGTCGACCAGGCGCTCACAGCGCATCTTCTTGGCCGACGTGGCAATCACTCCCGTCTCGGCCGGCGAGCTGTCGACGTGGCCTCCGCCCCGCATGATCAGCCTCTTGTTGACTGGATCCCACGCCGCGCCACACCACGGGCCGCAAAGGTAGTTGACCGCAGCAGCGCCGGTGCTGTTGCCATAGATCGGCGTCTGCTGCACGTCCATCGGCTTGTTGTTGGCGCCACCGACTTCGATCCACTGCAAAGTGGGCAGTGAGTCGAAGTCGGCCTGCAGCACATCCCCGGCGCCATCGCGGCGCGGAAGCCAGACGCCGCTCACCAGCGAGAAGCCAGCACCATTCTGGTCGCCGTACTGGGTGGCACCTCGACCGCTGATGATCGCGCCCATGTCGGGGTTCGCGCCGGAATACCCATCGGTGATGCCGGGAACGGCCGTACCTGCGTTCCGAGCCGTCGTGCCAGCGCGGAGCGTCGGCAGCGCCATCGCCGTGTACTCTGTGGTGTAGACGGTCAGCGGGAGCGGAGGGTCGAATGCGTCGACCGCCACGATGATGTCGCCTGTGTGCCGAGCCAGAGCGGTGATGAACCCTGGCAAGGCCGGCAGTCCCGCTCGTGCCAGCGCCAGGCTGGCATAGGACTGGCCAACCCCCAACTGATTTGGCCAGACAAACGTCCCATCGCTGTACCAGCCATTGTGCGTCGCATCGTAGTTCGTGCTGCCATTAGCCTCAAAACGCAGAATGCTGGTGTTAGCCCCGGTCCCCGTCTTGTAGAGCAGGTTGTTGCGGAAAGACCAGTTGACGGCAGGGCTCGCGCCACCGTTGTTCTCATGACTCCAAGTCCAACCGCCGTTCCCGCGCCAAGAGTTGCCGGTCTTGATGATGGTGTTCGAGTACACCAGCATGCCCGAGTTGGCGCTGTTCCACTTGAATGGGCCGCGCCATGCGTTGATGCAGATGTTACGGAAGCACCAGGACGGGCCGCCGTAGACCGGGTCGGCGCTGAACAGCGTGGCGCAGTTGGCGACATAGTTGTCGTAGAACGCGACGTTACGGCTGGCATAGTCAGACTCCCAGGTGTCGTCACCGGTCATCTCGATCTTGTTGCGATAGAAGTACGTCGCGTGGCAGCGCAGGGCGTCACTCGGGCTACCGCCGTTGGCGAAGCAGTCGCCGAACCCGCTGAGCGTGTTGTTCCATGCGCAGTTGCCGTCGCCGGGCATCCGCACGCCGTCGTCGTTCCAGGTCCAGTTGGGGTAGCTCAGAGACGCCGCTGGGTTGTCGGTCCAGCTTCTGTCCCAGGTGTTGTTGCCGCGAAGCGTGCAGTCATAGAGCAAGAAGCCGTCAACCTCCAGGAAGGCGACGAAACCACGGTCCACGCCCTGAGCCGTGACGCGGCGCATGGTGACGTTGGTCGGCCTGATGCTGGTGCCAGCCGCCGACTGCACGATGCCGGTGCTGAAGGATTCGCTGAGGTCAGAATCGACGCCATTGCCTTGCAACGTGAGGTCTTCGAGGATGACGTGCGCAGCGTTGCGCAGCGTGATGATGCCGGTGTAGCCCTCGACGTTGAGGTCGCGGATGATGGCGCCCGCACGCGAGGCGCCGCGGATGTAGATTGGTGCCCCCGAACTGCCGGCCACGTTGAGCAGCAGGCTCGCCACGTCGTGCGTGCCGTTGGCGATCACAAACACGTCCCCAGGAACCAAGCCATTGAACGCCGCCTGCAGCGTCCCACCCATCGCCGGCCAGGACTTCGTGGTCGCACCAGCCGCAGGTGGCAGCGCCCGCGTGGAGCGCGTGCCGGTCAACACAGCGTCGGCCTGGCCGGGCTCGACGACGGTGAGCTCGACGTTGTACGTGGTACCAGGCGCCAGATCGAAGATCGTGCCGCCGAAGGCCGCGACGATGGCCTCGGGGCCACCGGTCTCGCTGATCGTTGGATCTATTGGAATGAGTGGATGCGCGACGGTCCACACGCTGCCAGCGGTGGGCTTGTAGCGCACGTTGACACGGGTGCCTGCAGCGTAGGCGCGCAGGGTCGGCAGGTAGAAGCTGAGCTGTTCCGGCGTCTGCGCGTCGTACCCGATGTCGCTGAATAGAGCAGGGCCAGCCGTGCTGCTGGTGTACGTCCGCGGCGTGCCGGCCATCGACAGTCCCATGCTGTTGGCCGTCAGCGCGATGCTGTTGTTGCCGTTCGTTGCGCGGGTGAAGGTTGTGCTCTGCGCCGCGCTGCTGCTGGCGGTGAAGTTCAGGGTCAGCGTTCCGATGACGTAGCCGCTGTCACCGGTCACCGCCAAGGTTGCGGTGCCAGTAGCCGGCACTGGCCCGCTGGGCGTCACGACGACATCGATGATCGTGCTGCCGGTGACGCCGGTCGTTGAACTGACGCTCAGGGTGAGCATCGTGGCTGGCGGCGGCGGCGGCGGCGGGGCCGCCACTACCCCAATGTATGCGGCGGCGCCGGACGCAATGTTCGCGAAAACAGGTGTAGGAGTGGCCATCGTGGGGCGTGTAAGCCCCATGAGGTTGTCTTAGCGCGCAATGACGTTTGCAGGGGTGATGTTTGGCCGCCGCTATGCCGAGCGGCGCGCCATATCTCGGCCCAGCAAGGGCCGAAGAATGATCAGTCGGGCGGTTCGCAGCGAGCCCACTACGGGGAGCCAAGAAAT
>JANNSA010000036.1:0-1939 GCA_031402115.1 Hyphomicrobiaceae bacterium
CGTAACGGACGCTGGTGCAAACTGCGACGGCGTGCCATGCGCATAGGTGCCTGACCCTGGCTGCATGGACATACCATGAAACTGCAACCCGATGAGATTGCCCGTTACCGTCGGCATCTGGTGCTGCGCGAAGTTGGCGGACCAGGCCAGCAAGAGCTCAAGGCGGCGCGCGTGCTGATCATCGGCGCCGGTGGCCTTGGCTCACCGATCGCGCTGTATTTGGCGGCGGCTGGTGTCGGTACGCTCGGCATCATTGATGATGACACAGTGTCGCTCGACAATCTGCAGCGCCAGATCGCCCATGGCACCCCTGATATCGGCCGGCTGAAGGTGGCAAGTGCCGGCGACGCGGTGACGCGGCTCAATCCGCACGTGACAGTAGAACCGCACGCCGAGCGGTTGACGGCGGCCAACGCTCTACAACGGATCGGCGCCTATGACCTGACCGTCGACGGCTCCGACAATTTCGCGACGCGATACCTCGTCAATGACGCTTGCTATCTGGCCAAGCGCCCGTTGGTATTCGGCGCGCTCGGCCGCTTCGATGGTTATGTTGCAACGTTCCGCAGCCATGAGCACGACGCCGCCGGCAACCCGAAGCCCAACTACCGCTGCCTGTTCCCGGAAGCGCCGCCACCCGGCACCGTGCCCAATTGCGCCGAGGTCGGCATTCTTGGCGCCGTCGCCGGCATCGTCGGCACCATCATGGCGACCGAAGTGTTGAAAGAGTTGCTCGGCATTGGCGAGGGCCTCACCGGCCGCCTGCTGATGATCGATGCACTCGCCGCCCGTTTCGAAACCCTGACGGTGGGCTGGGACCCCGATAACCCGCTGAATGGCCGCCATCCGACCATCCTCGATCTGTCCGCACACGCGCTCGCGCCCGCTTGATGCGCCCCTATACGCGCTTTGGCGGCCCGCCTTCATCCTATCGCCGGCGCCCATGTCATGCCGTTCGATCGGGGGCTTCTTTCGGCCTGCTGGCGCAGGACGGCACCAAGTGACGATGCAGGATCGCCTGCGGTCGAGCACCGCGAGGGCCAATCTGAAGCCCGCCGGCCGCGACCCAACCTGACGATCCGCAACGGCATTGACGGAGGTTTGCGTGCCCGTGCTGCACGACCTAGCCAACGTTGGCGAGACCCTGCACGACCAGTGTTCCCGCCGGCAATTTCAACGCACACATTGTAATGCTGGCCGAGCGCGCCGCCGCCTTCATCAAGGTCAACCGCGCGTCCTTGGCGTCGCGTCCGCCTTTAATCGGACTATCCAGGCCCCTACCGCAAGCCCGGCAATTGTCGCTCAATCTCTGCTCGTCGTCGTTCCAGCCTGGCCGGCAGCTGCAACGCCGCACCTAAGTTTGCCAACGGCTCGTCAATCGTGAATCCCGGTGGATCGGTGGCGATTTCGAACAGGACGCCGCCGGGCTCATGGAAATAGATCGAGTGGAAGTAGGTGCGATCGCGGACTTCCGTGACGTTGAACCCGCGTGCGGCGATCGCCTCGCGCCATTGCAACTGCTCGGCGTCATCAAGCGCGCGAAAGGCGATGTGGTGAATGCTGCCGCCGCCCATGCTGCCCGGGGCAGCGTGCGGGGCTTCGATCAGGTCAATGTGCCGGGCGATAGGACCACGGGTCGAATAGCGGCGGCGGCTGCCCAGCGCATCAGCCGCCTCGCCGGTTGGGACATAGCCGAACACCTCTGTTAGCAGTGCTGCCGTTGCCTTTGCCGCTGTGACGGTCAACGGTACGGCGTGAATGCCAGCAATGGCGCCGGTGTCAGCTGGCGAGGCCAATACGGCATCAGCCACGGCCTCCAGCTCAATGCGTAAGCCGTCGGGATCGCGCACGGCAATGACGGCTGCGCCAAAACGCTCGAACGGACCCTCGACAGCATGACCTTGTCCAGCGAGCCGCTGTGCCCAACCGTCAAGCGCCG
>JANNSA010000037.1:0-4839 GCA_031402115.1 Hyphomicrobiaceae bacterium
CCCGACTTTCCGGCTGCATCGGTTCGCCAAGCGCGCCGCGGTACCAGGGCAGATTGGCGCTGAAACGTTGGCCGCCGAGCAGAAAGGGCACTCGTTCCAGTGCGTCCATGAACCGAGGGGATCACGATGCCCTGGCTGATGCTGATCATGGGAAGCCTGGCGCTCGGCTGGTGGATTGGCGGCATGCGCAAGCGCGCCTTGGCGCGTCGCCGGACGGCTGGCTGGCGAGATCCGCCACACGCTGGCAACCGGCCTCCCCAGACCCGACACTGCACTCGGGCGCAAGGCCCAGGAAGTGGCCGACGCGCAAACCGAAAAGCTGCGGACCCCGCCGCCAGTGCATGGCACGGCGCGTTGGGGAGAAGCGACCGACGCACTCGGCCTTGTCGATGGCAACAAGTTGCGGCCGCTCTACGGCAACCGTGGGTTGCTGCTGGGTGAGCTGATCGAGGGCGAGCACGACTCTGGCTTGCCACTGGTGGCGCGCTATCCGGGACACCTGCTCACCGTGGCTGCCACTGGCCAAGGCAAGAGTGCCACACAGATTGTGGCCAATCTGCTGAGCTACTCGGGCTCAGTGGTGGTGCTCGACCCCAAGGGTGAACTCTACGCTCTGACTGCCGCCCAACGATCGCGGTTTGGCCGGGTGGTGCGGTTGGCGCCATTTGCCAGGGCCGGCGACCCTGCGAGCCACCGCTACAACCCGATGCTGGAACTGGGCGACGCCCGTGAGCGCGGCGCCCGCGCCCGCCAGCTCGCCGAAATGCTGGTGGTCCGCCAATCCGACAAGGGCGCCGCCGACGCCGGGTTCTGGGAGAACGAAGCGGTCAACCTGTTGACGCTCTTGATCCTGGGCGTGGTCGAGTTGGCCGAGCTCGCCGGCAGCCCGGGAGAGGCAACGCTTGCCGAAGTGCGTCGCATCTGCGCGTTGCCGGTACTCGGCGACCGGCCGGAACGTGACCCAGGCGTCGCACAATACTTCGAGGACGTGCTGCTGCTGTTCGCCAACCAGGGGCGTAGCACCCTGGTGCGTGGCCAGGGCATGTCGTTCGCCGGGCGCGAGCGCAAGTTGATCTCGTCGTTCCTGTCGGAAATCAATTCCAACTTGGCGTTCTTCGATGGTCACCCCGGCTTTGCCGAAGTGACAGCGGCCAGCGACTTTGCCTTCGCCGACTTGGCCCGCGAATGCGTGACCGTCTATCTGACCATTCCACTGAAAGAAACCCACACCAGCTTCCGCTTTGTGCGGGCGATGATTGGTTGTGCTTTTGCCGCCATGGACGAGCGGCCGGAGTCGCAGGAAGCCTCGGTGCTGTTCATCCTCGATGAGTTTGCAGCGCTGCGTGACATGCCCTTCATGCGCGACGCGGTCGCGCAGATGCGCTCGTCGGGCGCCTGGTTCTGGTTCTTCGTCCAGGACGTGGCGCAGCTGGAAGGCGTTTATGGCACCTGGGCCAATGTGTTCCTGTCGCAGACGGACCACCAGATCTTCTTTGGCGCCACCCAGGATGCCAAGACCAAGAAGCACATTTCGACGAACCTGGGTGTCGCCACCTTTGCCTACCGCGACGCCAACGTAACCTGGGCGCACTCGGTTGGCCTCAATGACAGCGACAGCGGCAACCCGGTCCAACTGGGTGGTTTTGGTGAGGGCCGGAATGTCGGCCAGAGCGTCAACATCACCGACCCGGTGATGCTCGCACCTCGGCCACTGCTGACACCGTTCGAGGTTGGCACATTCTTGTCGGAACGAGTGCCGGGCGAAAGCCATGCCTCGACGGCCATCATTTTTTCCAAGGAAGCCGGTGGCTATCCACTGAAGGCGCGACGGCAGCATTGGCGAAACGTCGCCACCCAGGTGGCTGCGCCTGCAGTGGGCGCGGTCGTCAAGTTCAATAGACGCACAGGAGGCTCGTAATGGTGCAATCACGACGCGGCGTTCCAACATCAACTCGACAGCAGTCGCCGGAGGCTCGACACAGAGCTGCCGCCGAGAGCCTCGTTGCAAACTTTGTTGCAACCACGCGCTCCTGGTTTTCCTCGGGCCTCGTCGATTGTTCGGAGCGGAAGGCCTGGGCGGAACTCGAACTGGAAGTCGCGGCCGAACTTGACCGCTGCCGACGAGCCCTGGCTCGGCAGCCAGACGCCGAACACTGGTTCGCGCGCAGCCGCGACATCGAGCAGACGTTCGTACACGCTCTGCAGCGTCGACTGCGCAGCAGCGATCGGGTTGACGACTACCGTAGGGCTCTCAACAAACTCGCCGACGACGCCGTGAGCTGGGACATCCAGCTGCCGCCAGCGGTCGCCGCCTTCCACAAGCACTCAGGCGCGATCTGGTTGAGCTTTTGGCACGCGTCGTTGGCCGGCGTGCGTCCGCGTCTCGCGCGCGACATCGTCCTGCCGATCTTGCGACCGGCGCAACCGCATGCGGTCAGGCCAGCGGTTGCCTCTCCAAGACCCGTGGAGCCCAGCTTGTACCGCAGTCAGACCGACCGCGGGGACCTCCCGATTGAACCGGTCAATTCACCTACTCATCTGTCTGGGCAGGAATTGGATTCAGCCGTGGAGTCGGCTTTCTCAGTCCCTCCCACGGACAGCACGACAGACGGCGACACCTCGGGCCTTGGCAACCGCTCCGTACTTGACGGCAGCGTTGTCCTCAATGCCGCCAACCTGTTGCACTCACGCGCCGGCCTGGTCTTTGGCATGGGCATCAGCGTACTCGTTGGTACCCTGATGTTTTGCGGCCTCATGGTGCTGTGGGCGCTCGTGATGATGAACCCATTTGCGGCTGTCTTCTGGCTTGGGGCAATGCCCATTGCAGCCGGTCTCAGCGTTTTATTGGGGTGGATTTTCGCCGAAATCAACATGATGGACGCCGCCGGCAGCGTCAAACGCAGCACCAAGCTTCAGGTGGTTGAAGAGGACCATATCCTCGCTCAATGCGTTGCCGACATTTCGCAGCGCATTGGCCTTCAGCGAGTACCTGAGATCGGAATTTACCCCGGCGACGACGTCAACGGCTTTGCCGTTGGCGAAGGCAATGTGCGTGCTGTCATCGGCGTGTCAGAAGCAGCCTTTGCCACCCTGTCGGAAGTCGAGATGACCGCGCTGATCGCCCACGAGGTCGGCCACATCGCCTCCGGCGACATGTTGCGCATGGTCTATGCGCAGAGTTTCCAGGGCGCACTGGTGTGGTGGCTGGTGTTCTCGCCACTCAAGGCGCTTGGCCGCTGGGTGTTCTCGACCATCGGTGAAATGACCGTGCTCGGCATCTCGCGCGCGCGCGAGTATCGCGCCGACGCCTTTGGCGCTGCCGTCGCTGGCAAGGCCAATATGATTGCGCTGCTCGAGCGCCTCGACGGCCTGAAGGCATCGGCTCGGGTGCCGAGTGGCCTGTCGTCGGAACTGCTGTTCCGGCCTGACACGTCACGACTGTTTTCAACGCACCCGCCAACGTCGGACCGGATCAAGGCGGTGCAGAGTGAGCGCCACGTCGCCGAACTGCGCCTCTCCTACCCGACCCGGTCGAGCTGAAGCTCCATTGTTGGAACACGCGCGTCTCGGGTTAAGGTGGGGTGATTCGAGCGCGATGGGAGTCCCAGGTGTCCCAACCGGCGACGGCACAGCTGTTCATGACCTCGGTCGAGGCGGCCGACTACTTGCGCATTTCACGCCGCACCCTGGAGCGGATGCGCGTCGAGGGTACCGGGCCGCGCTACCTGAAAGTCGGTCCTGGCAAGCGGGCCCGCGTGCTTTACCGGACGGTTGAGGTCGAGACCTGGCTCGATCGACATAGCTACGGGTCCACATCGGAGTACCGGCGATAGGCCCGTGAGAACGCACCAACCGGCATTTGGAGGTGTTTTCAATGGGCCTCCAACCCCATATTGGTATTGCGTTCAACAAACGGTCCAAATGGCGTCTGAAGCGGCCTGAGTTGTTTTCTTGCTTTTCTTCAGAATTTTCAAACCGTCCTGTTCTGAGTATTCTGAATAATGTTTAGAAAAGAATGTTCTGTAATGTTCTGTTCTATATATATCGCTACCGATTATGCGCAAAAGCGCTACCGATTATGCGTGCCGATTGTCCCAACCGCTACCGATTATGCGTGACGGTGCTACCGATTATGCGTATCGCCCTGGCTAAGCTATTGAAGTTGCGTTCGGTCAACTTTGACCAAGCGCTACTGATTATGCGCAATCCAAAGCCGGCAGAAATGGCCGTGGCAATGTTGGTCCAGACGTAAATCTGACTGCTTTCGGCTCCCTCCCACCGCTACCGATTATGCGTGAGGTACTTTGCGCGTCGGGCGCTTCACCGGTAATGCCAGGACGTCCGGCCCGGCCGGCTGGATGACGCAGCCCTCCTCGGTCAACTGTACCGGCAGTTTCGGGAAGATGTCTTTGATGTGGGCGACTTCCTGCGCGAAATCGCGACGGAAGTTGCGGCTGCGGTTGTAGCCTTGCCCCCATTGCTCTTCCAGCGCCGCCCAGGAGATCCGCAACGGCGCCGACAGGGAGTTGAGGCGGTAGCCGAGCCAGAACAGCAGGTCGAGCTTGCGTGGGCTGCCGGCGAACACCTTGACCGCGTCGAGGTTGACCGGCAGGGCGTGGCTGACCAGCGTCGCATGGAACTCGTGGCTGAAGGTGATGGTGGACGGCCACATCATCTTCTGATCTGGGGTCGCCGGGAACCACACATCCACCGACGAGAACGGTTGCGTTGATACGGTCTTGGCGCGGATGCCGTCCCAGACGCCGATCCGCATATGGCAGGCGGCCAACGCGTTGACCTGCGCCTTGAATGATCCGAGCGTGCCGTGCTTGCCGCCGG
>JANNSA010000038.1:0-2591 GCA_031402115.1 Hyphomicrobiaceae bacterium
TGATCCCACTGCGCTACGGTGCTGCGCGCGCCCTCGCGCGCAGCGTGCTGAAGACCCCCGAATCCAAGACCCAAGCTGCCTGATCCATCGAAATTCACAGGGAGAACCGAAGTGACCATTGATTTGTCCAAGCTAACCAAACAGCCGCGACTCCTGCTCCGTGCCAAATTGACGCCGCTGCAAGGAACGCGCTTCCAGCCCACCGGCTTTCCGGAAATCGGCGCGGCCCAATACGACGGCCCGGACGGTACGCCGATGCTGCTGGTGGAATCCGCACAAAGCATGGCCAACCGCCTGGAGGCCGTGTGCTGGGACAGCGTCAAAGATGAGTGGGTTCCACCGCTCGCCGGCCTGTCCGTCATCAAGGTCAATGACAAGGATGGCAAGGCCCTGACCAACTCCGTGCTCGAAGCGCATCGGATCAACTCGGAGTACATTGCCCGATCCGACGACTTCAAGAAGATTGGGGACGCCATTGGCTACAAGAAGGACCGTCGCTTCTCGGTTCGTGAGCAACTGGCACCCGTACTGCTGAGGCATGACGTGAATGGCCTGCTTCACGGCGTATTTTTGGAGGAGATTGCGGGTGTTATCCGCCTGCCTAGAGCGCTTTCCGCGTTCATTGAGGCCGTCGGGGCGAAAGCCGCCTCAAGCGGCGGCGTGAAGGTCGGCCTTGAACCCGGTTTGAAGGATGGTGAAGGCAATGTGATCTTCGCGCGCGAGGAGTTCGTCTCACCCGAGATCTACGCCTACTTCAACCTGGACTTGGCCCAGCTCCGCGGCTATGGCTTTTCTGACGCCGTCTACAAGCTGCTGGTGACGCTGGCCCTGTTCAAGATCCGTGCGTTCCTGGAGAGTGGCCTGCGCCTGCGCACGGCCTGCGATCTGGAATGCGAGGGCGTCGAGGTCCAGCGCCCTAAGGCGTTCGATCTCCCTGCGTTGGAGGATCTAGAGAAGGCGCTTCCCGATTTGATCAAGGCGGCCCAGCCCGACGCCAAGTTCGAGACGACGATTCTCACCTACACCGGAGGGAAGGCAAAGGCGGAAAAGAAGGAGAAGAAGCCCGCGGCGAGCGGCGATGACAACGGGACCACCCAGGACTGAACCAGTGCTCGCGTTATCCTTCACCTTTCCAGCTGGCCGCTACCACGCCACCCCCTGGGATCGGCACGTCAACGAAGGCGCCGTGGCTTGGCCCCCGGAGCCGTGGCGCATCCTGCGGGGCCTGATCGCTACGTGGCATCACAAGCTCAAGCATCACGGCAAGCACAAGGAGTCGACGCTGCGGGGCCTTGTTGAGTCGCTGGCGCAGGAACTACCCGAGTACGCGCTGCCCGCGGCCAGCCATAGCCACACCCGTCACTACATGCCCCAGTTCGCGCCCGGTGATTCCTCCGTGATCTTCGACGCCTTCACCGCTATTCGACGTGACGACCCGCTGGCCGTGGTGTGGCCAACATTGAACTTGCCAGAGGACCAGGCCAGGTTGCTCGATGAACTACTGGACGTCATGGGCTATCTGGGTCGCGCGGAATCCTGGGTGGAGGCCCGGCGCACAACCGAGAAAATAGAAACCAACTGCAAGCCTGGACAGGATTCGCTCGACACGGCCACCGGCGAGATTCGGGGCGAGACGGTCGTCCTTTACGCCCCCCTTCCTGCAGCGGAGTACAGCATGCTTCGCCAGCGGTTCCTGCCGGACAAGAAAGCTGAAAAGAGGCTCGGCGAGACGCTGCCGGACAGCCTGCTCGACGCGCTCTCTGTTGACACGTCCGCGCTGCGTAAGCAAGGCTGGAACCAGCCACCTGCCGCCCGCAAAGTCAGCTACCTGCGGCCGGTGGATGCGCTCCGGCCCCAGCGTGCTGTGCATGCAGTCACCGCGCCCGTGGCGACTACTGCGAGTTTTCTGTTGATCGGCAAGCCGCTACCGCGCGTGGAAGACAGCCTGCGTATCGGTGGGCTGATGCGCGTGGCCGTCATGGGGCAAGCCAAACGCCTCTTCGGTGAGGACCACATCCCGCCTTGTTTCTCGGGGCATGATCTGCCCGCGCACAACTGCCACCGCCATGCCTTTTATCTGCCATGGGACAGCAATGGTGATGGCCGGATCGATCGGGTCGTCATTCACACTCCGGACGGCATGGACGCGAGTCAGCAGCGCGTCCTGCAACGCCTCGACCGTCTGTGGAGTCGCCATGGCGGCGAATGGCGACTGGCGCTGGAGAGCATTGGCGACGCCAAAACCGGTGGCGACCTGACGGCAAGCAGCGTCATTTGGGAGTCAGCCACGCCCTACCTGCATCCTTGGCATGTCAAAAAGCACTTCAGTATCGAGGACCAGATCCGGCGGGAGTTCCGCGAGCGAGGCTTGGCCGAGCCGATTCAGTTGGATCCGCTGGTGGATGTGGTCGTGGGGCCCAGGCGCCGTCGCCGACCCATCCACTTCTGCCGTTTCCGCAATCGCCAAGGGGTCACTCAGCCAGACCGGCGGGGCGGATTTTGGCGTCTGACGTTTGCTGCACCGGTTGATGGGCCGATGGCACTCGGATTTGCTTGTCATTTCGGATTGGGCATGTTTCACCCGTTGAAGC
>JANNSA010000039.1:0-20820 GCA_031402115.1 Hyphomicrobiaceae bacterium
ATCGCACCAGAGGCTGGCGCTAAGGTTGTCCGTGGTGCGATACGGCCTGAAGAAGGCCTTTCGCACCCTACGCCGCCGCGCAACCCAGTTTGCCGATGAATTCGCAGCAATGTCGGTATCGCCGCGGCGGGGGCCCGCCGCAGCATGCAGCGCTATGTCCTGGCTCAGTCTTACTCCAGTGCCAGCGTCACGCTCGCGCTCGGCGGCGCCTTGATGTACGCCGCCGGCCCGCCGCCCTCGCCACTGGAGCCGACCCGCACCTTGTCGCCAGCATCGATTGTCATCGTGAAGGCGGGACAATCGTTGCCTTCGCCGAGTATTTCCAAACGGAAACGGCCGCCATCATCTTCGATGCTGCAATCAAGATCGAGGCCCTCGCCTGACCAACTACACAGCGCGTTATCAGTCAGCGTGAGCGGTCCATCGTCGGCATTGACTTTGACGCTGAGCTGGAACTGCAGACCCTTGGCGAACTTCTTGATGTCCGTCGCCGCGCCCTCGAAGCACAGCGTGTCGGCAATTTTGAACTTCGGGTGTTTCAGGGTGACCTTGATCGGGCGTGACGAGAGCTTTTGCTGCTCGCCATCACCATTGTCGAAGACCAGCTTGGCACGCGGCACGTCTTCCAGCTCAATGACACGGCGCAGCGTGTCAGCTGGCGCTGGCGCGATGGTTAGCAGGAACATGGCGCACGCCACAACGACAGCACCCGACAATCGACGCACCTGCATTCACGCGCTCCAACTAATATGGTCTCGACACTGCCTATCGCTCTTATGCCTGCCTTGACGACGTTGAGCAATGCGTCCAGCTCCCCCTTCATTGCAAATGCCTAGCGCCCTCGCACTTGCATTCCGGACCAGATGCGGGTTCGGTGGATTCGCCTTCTATCAGACACTCAGAAAGCAACGGCCATGGCCAAGAAACCGGATGACCGCAAGGTTGTCGCCGACAACCGCAAAGCGCGGCACAATTACGAGATCCTCGATGTGTTCGAGGCCGGCATCGCGCTGGAGGGCTCGGAGGTCAAGTCGCTGCGCACCGGCAAGGCGACGATCGCGGAATCCTATGCTGCGGTGGAGGGGGGCGAGATCTGGCTGATCAACGCCAATATCCCGGAATACAATCAGGCCAACCGCTTCAATCATGAGCCCAAGCGCCGCCGCAAGCTGCTGCTGCGCAAGCGCGAAATGGCGCGGATGATCATCGCCCTGAACCGCGAAGGCCTGACGCTCATACCCTTGCAGGTCTACTTCAACGCGCGCGGCATGGCCAAGATGGCGCTGGCCCTGGCCAAGGGTCGTAAGCTGCACGACAAACGCGAGGAAGAACGCAAGAAAGACTGGAACCGCGACAAGGCCCGGCTGCTGCGGGCGCGAGGCTAGCCGGCGGAAGAAAAGCTTCACAACAGCGGAGGCGGGTTTGGCGTCGCCGATCAATCTCGCGGCCTATAGCGATGCGCTGGTGCTGCTTGGCACCGCCGGAGTTGTTGTGCCGGTGCTGCACCGCTGGGGCTGCAGTCCGGTGCTGGGTTATCTGGGCGCCGGCGCCCTGCTCGGGCCGCTGGGACTTGGCTCGTTCATCGGGCAGGCGCCGTTCCTCTATTGGTTCACGGTTGTGGATGCCAAGAACGTCGCCGGCATCGCCGATCTTGGCGTCGTGTTCCTGCTGTTCCTGATTGGCCTTGAACTATCCTACGAGCGGCTCCGGGCGATGCGCCGGCTGGTCATCGGATTGGGCGGGACGCAGGTCCTGCTCTCGACGACGGCGATTGCCGCGATCCTGAGCTTCGCCGGGCAGCCTGCTCAAGTCGCTCTCGTGCTCGGTGCCTGTCTGGCCCTGTCATCGACAGCCATCGTGCTGGAAGTCCTGTCGGGCCGGGGCCGCCTGGCGACCAGCACAGGTCGCGCCAGCTTCGCTGTGCTGCTGGCCCAGGACCTTGCTGTAATCCCGATCCTGATGTTCATTTCCATCGCTGGCGCCGATCAGGGCAGTTCCGTGTACGTGACGATTGGCACTGCTCTGGGGCAAGCCCTGGTGGCAATTGGGCTCATCGTCGTGATTGGCCGGGTTGTGCTGCGCCCGCTGTTCCGGCAAGTGGCGCGCACGCAGTCGAACGAATTGTTCATGGCTGCCATCCTGTTCGTCATTGTCGGCACCGGCGTTGTCGCGGCGCTGGCCAATCTGTCGATGGCGCTTGGTGCGTTCGTGGCCGGGCTATTGCTGGCGGAAACCGAGTACCGCAAGTCCATCGAGGCGACGATCGAGCCGTTTAAGGCGCTGCTGCTCGGCTTCTTCTTCTTCACGGTCGGCATGGCCATCGATGTGCGTGAGCTGGCGCGCGAGCCGCTATGGCTGCTGACATGCGTGATCGGCTTGATCACCCTGAAGGCAGGAATTCTGATTGGACTGGCGCGGTGGTTCAAGCTGAGCTGGCCGGCGGCCTTGGAAACTGGCCTGCTGCTGGGCCCGGGCGGCGAGTTTGCGTTTGTCGGCATTGGCATGGCCGCGACACTCGGCGTGGTCGGACAACCGGTCGCCAGTTTCGCGCTCGCTGTAACGTCGCTGACGATGGCGCTGATCCCCGTGCTGGCGATCGGCGCTACGCGGTTGGCACCGTGGTTCGCGGCGCGGCGCGATCAGGATCCCGTCCTGGCGATACAGCCGCAACCGTTGGCGCAGCACGCTATTGTCGTCGGACATGGCCGCGTTGGCTCGGTGGTCTGCGCCATGCTGAAGGAGCATGGCATTCCTTTCATCGCCGCCGACAACGACGCTGGCGCCGTCACCCGGCATCGGGCCGCAGGCGACGTGGTCTATTACGGCAACGCCGCCAGTCCTGAATTCCTCAAAGCCTGCGGCCTGATGCAGGCGTCGTCGCTGATCGTGACCATCCACACGCAAGCGTTGATCGACGAGATCGTGCGTGAGGTCCGCGTGCTCCGGCCCGACATCGCCATCGTCGCGCGTGCCCGTGACGCCGAGCACGCGCGCCGCCTCTACCGCATTGGCGTTACCGACGCCGTGCCGGAAACCATCGAGGCCAGCCTGCAATTGTCCGAAGCCGCGCTCTTGCGCATCGGCATTCCCGCCGGGCTGGTGATCGCGTCCATCCACGAACAGCGCGACGTGTTCCGCCGCGCCCTTCAGGACGCCGCCGCCGACGCTGCCGCCCCACACCCGCACGGCATCCGCGCGCGCCAAGGGTGATCGTAGCGCTAATGCGCCATCAGCACGGGTAGTTCGGTCGCCGCCAGGATATGCGACGTGGCGCCGCCGAAGATCATCTGACGCAGGCGGCTTTGCGTGTAGGCGCCCTTGATCAGCAGGTCGCAGCCCATGGCGGTAGCTTCAGCGAGGAACGTTTCTCCCGTGGTGCGGCGGTTGGTGTTGGCGCTGACGGGTTCGGCGGCAATGCCGTTGGCATTCAAATGCGCGGCCAGTTCCTCACCGCTAGGGCCCGGCACCATGCCGCCCTCGATGCTCAATACGACGACGCGTTTGGCGCGCTCGAGGAGTGGCATGCTGAGCGCCACGACGTGCGCCGTCTCGGTGCTGCCGTTCCAGGCAATGACAATGGTTTCGCCCAGCGTTGACGGCGGTTTCGGCGGCGCGATGAGGATCGGGCGGCCACCCTCAAACAGCGCTGCTTCCAACGTGCTGAGGCGGGCCCCGCCGCTGTCGCTCGGCCGTCCGAACACGGTAATGTCAAACACCCGCGCATAGTTACCGACAAAGCCGTCATCAATCCAATCGCCATGCCGCCAGCCGAACGCCAGGTCTTTGGAGCGCACATCACCGCGTGGGATACCGGCGTCCTGCATGTGTGTCTCAAATAGCTTGCGCTGTTCATTGACCGAATCACCGCCATCATCGGGCTCGCGCACCACAGGCAGGCCGCCAAACGCGCCGGTGAAATACAGATCTGCGGCGATCGCGCGCAACGGCACGCCTTCGACATAGCTCTCGAAGCGGCGTGCAAACACCACGGCAGTCTGTAAGGCCGAAGTCATCAGGGGATGCGCCTCAACGGGCACTAGCACGGTCCGCATTGTCATCGCTAGATCCTCCTTCAAATGTCTGGCCGACTTGCAATTTGGCTATTCTAGCAGTTTCGCCGCCCGCGCTCACTGTTCTGAATAGTTGCAATCCTGCAACGCTGAACAAACCGCCACGCGACAGATTGAGCGGCCTCGGCTATACGCGGCGCCATGCAAGTGATTACGACAACGCAAGAACTGGCCAGCGCCTGCGCGCGCCTCGCCGAACAGCCGGCAGTTACGGTTGACACCGAGTTCATGCGCGAGAGCACGTTCTATCCGGAACTGTGCCTGATCCAGATCGCTGGCGGCGCCGATGAGCTGCTGATCGACCCACTCGCCGACGGCCTCGATCTGGCGCCATTCTTCAAACTGATGGCTGACGAGCGCGTGCTCAAGGTGTTCCACGCTGCCCGCCAGGATCTGGAAATCATCTTCCTGAAGTCTGGCGTCATCCCCAAGCCGCTGTTCGACACGCAAGTTGCGGCCATGGTGTGTGGCTTTGGCGACAGTGTCAGCTTCTCGACGCTGGTCAAGAAGGTCACCGGCACGGACATCGACAAATCCTCGCAGTTCACCGACTGGAAGCGCCGGCCGCTGACGGAAAAGCAGCTGACTTACGCGCTTGGTGACGTCACCTATCTGACGGCAATTCACGCCCATATGGCGGCCGAGTTGACTCGCTCAGGCCGCTCGGGCTGGCTCGACGAAGAGATGGCAGAACTGACCTCGCCGCTGACCTATGATCAGCGGCCCGAATTATCCTGGCAACGGCTAAAACTCAGGGTCAAGTCGCGCAAGGCGCTCGGCGTGCTGATGGAAGTGGCGGCTTGGCGCGAGACGACGGCGCAGAGCCAGAATGTGCCGCGCTCGCGCGTGCTGAAGGATGACGCGATCTACGACATCGCCAATCAGATGCCGCAGTCGGCAGAGCAGTTGTCGGAGCTGCGCACAATCCACAATGGCTTTGCCCGTTCGGCGCGTGGGCCGGAAGTGTTGGCCGCCATCAAGCGCGGTATTGGACGTGATCCCAAGACACTGCCGCCGATGCCAAAGAACACGCCAGTTCCGGCCGAGACCCTGGCGGTGCTCGACCTGCTGCGCGTGTTGTTGAAAGCGGTTGCCGCCGAGCACGGCGTTGCACCCAAGATGATCGCCTCAAGCGAGGAGCTCGAGCAGATCGCGCTCAACAGTGAAGCGGACGTGCACGCGCTGCGTGGTTGGCGGCACGAGCTGTTCGGCAGCAAAGCGCTGCAACTCAAGGCCGGCCAGCTGGTGCTCGGCATTCGCGATGGTTCGGTGCGCGCGCTGCCGGTATAGCGACAGCGTGTAGGGTGCAAAAGGCCTTCTTCAGGCCGTATCGCACCGCAACGGGCCGCAGCGCCAGTACATGGTGCGATACGGCCTGAAGAAGGCCTTTCGCACCCTACAATCGGACCCATGTGCGCCCCTTGCGCACATGGGTCGGGGACGACGATAGGTGACTGCGCTTCAGCCGAGCTTGCCGATTTCGACGGCGACGTCGAGCATGCGGTTGGAGAAGCCCCACTCATTGTCATACCAAGTCAGAATGCGGACCAGCTTGCCGTCAACGATCTGGGTCTGCGTCAGGTCGAAATTGGACGAGTGCGGGTTGTGGTTGAAGTCGATGGAAACCAGTTCCTCGTCGACCACGGCAAGCACGCCCTTCAATTCGTTGCGAGCGGCCGCCTTCATCGCCTCGTTGATTTCGTGGACGGTGGTTTCGCGGCCGGGAATGAACTTCAGGTCGACGACCGAGACATTCGGCGTTGGCACACGCATTGATGAGCCATCGAGTTTGCCTGCCAGTTCCGGCAACACGAGGCCCAGCGCCTTGGCGGCGCCCGTTGAGCTGGGGATCATCGACATGGCGGCGGCGCGGGCGCGGCGCAGGTCCTTATGCGCCTGATCCAGGATCTTCTGATCGTTGGTGTAGGAGTGTATCGTCGTCATGTAGCCGGCCTTGATACCGACCAGGTCGTTCAAGACCTTGGCGACTGGGGCGAGGCAATTGGTCGTGCATGAGCCATTGGAAATGACCCGATGCTCGGGTTTCAGCGTCGCGTGGTTGACACCGTAGACAATGGTCGCGTCGGCGCCCGTTGAAGGGGCCGAAACCAGCACGCGTTTGGCGCCAGCCTCAAGATGCACCGCCGCTTTTTCCTTGTCCGCAAAGAAACCGGTGCATTCCATCACCAGGTCGATGCCCAGGTCCTTCCACGGCAACTTCTTCGGGTCCTTCTCGGCCAGCACCTTGATCGGGCCAGCGCCAACATTGAAGGTATCACCGTCGATCGTCACCGTGCCATGGAACGGCCCATGCACGGAGTCATGGCGAAACAGATGCACGTTCTCCTTGACCGTGCTCAGGTCGTTGATCGCCACCACATGCACATCCGTGCGCTTGCTCTCGGCAAGAGCCCGGAGGATGTTCCGGCCGATCCGTCCGAAACCGCTGATCGCGACGCGCACTGCCATGATGTTCTCCACTGGCGGGGGTAAGGTGATTTCGGCGCCAAATTGTCGACATGACCGCATGGTGTCAACGCAATGCTTGACGTAATCGATCCACCGGTCATTAGAATCGCCCGTCATGAACCATGTGACCTTGGATCAATTCGGGGCAAGTTCGTTCCGGACAAGTCCGGTCTGGGCAAGTCCGGTCTGGGCAAGTCCGTTCTGGGCATTTGGGGGCGGGCACGTTGGGGCGGGCACGTTGGCTTTCACCAATTCACAGTGAGCCGCTTGCTCACGACGTGCATGGCCATCCAACCTGTGAAAGGACTGACATGGCGCCAGAGCGCAAGGGTGGAGCCCGCATGATTGCTGCCGCCGGCACTGGCGACAGCCGCGCTGTGCGCCCGGTCGCAAGTGCCCAGACCAAATCGCCAGCCAAGCCGTCCAGTAAATCCACCCTGAAATCCGGGGCGCCACGCGCGATTGCCGCTGTTGCGGCTACGTCAGGCAAGTTGCCCGGCCGCGAAACGCCCGCCAGCATCGCGACTGATCGCGACCGGCTACGCAAGGAACTGAAACAGGCTCATGCCCGTCTGGCCCGTCTGGAAGCACGCGAATCGGTGGTACAAGACCACCTGACCAAGGCGATCGCGACAATTGACCGGCTGCTTGGCGCTTGAAACTCTGAATGCCGCCCTGGTCTTGGCCGAAACAAAGCAATGAGCGGCGCTCTTTGCGCGGTTGGCGCTGATGCGTGAGATCATAACGATTGAGATCAGGATAGGCCGATGCCGCAGGTTGCCTTGAAGCTGAACGGACGCACCTACCGGTTCGTCTGCGAGCCCGGCGAGGAGGCGCATTTCATGACGCTTGCCGGCTATCTGCAGGACAAAGTGGAAGGCGTTCGCCAGCAATTCGGCAAGGTCGGTGATGAGCGCATCCTGGCGATGGCGGCCATTCTGGTCACTGATGAGTTGTTCGAAGCCCGCGCCCATGCCGCCCGGCCACCAGCTGCTGCCTCTGCCCAGCGCATGGCAGCCCCGCGCGCGCCAAAGGCCGCCAAGCCGGTGGCTATTGCGACTGCGATCCCGCCACTGATGCAGCCGTCTTTAGCCACAGCTGATGAACCGCCACCGGCGCCGTCCGCGGATACGCAATCGTAGTGCGGAATAAGAGCCCCTGGCCGTATTGCGCCGTATCAAAGTGCTTTTGGGCCAACTGGCGGAGAGGGTGGGATTCGAACCCCCACTCTTACTGGCGCGCCTTCGCGCGCATAAAACCGTGGGTTCGCATTCCCACCAGAGCGGCAATTTCGGCCAACTGGCGGAGAGGGTGGGATTCGAACCCACGGTGGACTTGCACCCACGGCGGTTTTCAAGACCGCTGCCTTAAACCACTCGGCCACCTCTCCGGCGCGCAATGGCCCGTTCGGACCCCAAGCGGGCGGCACCCTAGACGGGAACCAACGCCGCAGGAACCCCCTTTCAACGGGCCGCGCTGTGGGCTCTGCGCACCACCGGCAACCGTCAATGATGCGATTGCCCGTCCGCAGCCGACTTCCTGCCTTAATGTCCGTTAACGTTGCGTCAATCGGATCATGATTCCTTCGCAAAGGGTTGCGGCGAACCATGGGACGGGGTCGATCGGGGCGGGGGCCACCGGTCAACCCCGGGGGTATTGGCCAGCCGATGCTGGCCCTTGTTGATGACGGGGACGAATGCCGGTGGCACGTGTGTCTATTTTCACGACGCGATTGCTGCCCGCGATCGCCATGACTTTGGGACTTACCTGTGGACTGGGCGTTGCCCTTACCGGTTGCGCTGGTCCAAGCGATCCGTCGATGCAGTTCGCTGACCTTGCCGTTACTCCGGTTGCCGGCCGGGATCTGGCTGGCTCGCGTACAACGACAACGCGCGCCACGATCAGTCAACCCGTTGCACTTGTCATTCCCGTGCCGTTTCCAATTGCCATCACGGCTCCCACGCCGCGCCCGCGCTTCGCGACCGGCGATCTGGGCGCCGAACGCCGCGACGCCATCGTCAAGGTTGGCAAGCCCTATCAAGTGGCCGGGCGCTGGTACACGCCACGCCACGAGCCCGGCTATCAGGCGACCGGCGTTGCCTCCTGGTATGGCGCCGACTTTCATGGCAAGCGCACCGCTAATGGCGAGATTTACAACAAGCAACGGCTAACGGCGGCACATCCAACCTTGCCCTTGCCAAGCTATGTCAGCGTCACCAACATCGCCAACGGCCGCACCGTGATCGTGCGCGTCAACGATCGCGGCCCCTACGCACGTGGCCGCGTTATCGACGTGTCGCAGCGCGCCGCCGAACTGCTTGGCTTCATCCAGAAAGGCATGACGCAAGTCCGCGTCGCTTATGTCGGACCAGCGCCAATCGGCCCGGACGACAAATTCGAGCAGACCTTTGCCAACAAGCAATCCTGGGCAAAGGCAGCGACGCGCGTGCCGCTGCCACCAGCGAACTGGTCAACCGCGATCACCGCGACACCCTGACTCTTAGCTCGCGGCTTGCGTCCAACGCGTGCCATCCACACGCAGCTTGACCTCTAGAGCCATGAACGCGGCCGATCGGCGACCGCGCGATTTGCGGCTGAATTCCTGACGATCAGGGGCTATAGAGCGGTCGTACTGAACCGGACAAGGATAGCGCCACCATGGCGAACGTTGTGGTCGTTGGCTCGCAATGGGGCGACGAGGGCAAGGGCAAGATCGTCGACTGGCTGACGGAGCGCGCCCAGGTCGTCGTGCGCTTTCAGGGCGGGCACAATGCCGGCCACACGTTGGTTATCGACAACGTCACCTACAAGCTGTCGTTGCTGCCGTCGGGCATCGTGCGCAAAGGTACGCTGGCGGTAATCGGCAACGGCGTTGTCATCGATCCGTGGGCGCTGGCGGCCGAAATCGACAAGCTGATCGCGCAAGGCATCACCATCAGCCGGGGCAATTTGCGCATCGCCGAGAACGCAACGCTGATTCTGCCACTGCACCGCGAACTGGACGCGCTGCGCGAGGCGGCGGCTGGCGACAACCAGCTTGGCACCACCAAACGCGGCATCGGCCCGGCCTATGAGGATAAGGTTGGCCGCCGCGCCATCCGCGTGCAGGATCTGGTGAACCTGGAGACGCTGCAGCCGAAGATCGAGCGGTTGCTCGCACATCACAATCCCTTGCGCCGCGGGCTTGGCCAACCGGAACTTGATGGCACTGCAATTCTCAAGGAACTGAAGGGCATCCGCGACCGGGTGTTGCCCTATATGGATACAGTCTGGCTGCTGCTCGACGCCGAACGCCGCGCCGGCAAGCGCATCCTGTTTGAAGGCGCACAGGGCACGTTGCTGGACATCGACCACGGCACCTATCCGTATGTCACCTCGTCGAACACGGTGGCGGGCCAAGCGGCGACTGGCTCGGGCATGGGGCCGGGCGCCATCGGCTACGTGCTCGGCATCACCAAGGCCTACACGACGCGCGTTGGATCGGGGCCGTTCCCGACTGAACTGCACGATGCCACAGGCGAGCGCATGGGCGAGCGCGGCCATGAGTTCGGCACCGTCACGGGCCGCAAGCGCCGCTGCGGCTGGTTTGACGCCTGCCTCGTGCGCCAGGCTGTCAAGGTCGGCGGCATTACCGGTATCGCCCTGACCAAGCTCGACGTGCTGGATGGCTTCCCTGAGCTGAAGATCTGCACCGGTTACACGCTCGATGGCGCGACGCTCAATCACCTGCCAGCGGGTCAGTTCAAGCAAGCGCGGGTGCAGCCAATCTATGAAACGATTCCCGGCTGGGACGAGACGACGCGTGGCGCCCGCTCCTGGGCGCAATTGCCGGCGGCTTGCGTCAAATACGTCAAGCGCATCGAGGAACTGATCGAAGCGCCGGTTGCCCTGCTCTCGACCAGCCCCGAGCGCGCCGACACCATCCTGGTCACCGACCCGTTCCGGGATTGATCGCGGCTGCGTGGGGTTAGCCGCCCGGATAACGGAAGCAGTACGCTGACGTTCTCTTGCCCCATTCGCCTGCGACGCATAGCCGCTTTGCGACCTTCGCTTGGCCTTGCGCTCATGTCGCTCGGTCGCCACTTCGAAACTTGCACACGGGAAATGACCATGACCCACAGCCTTAGCCAAACCGCTAATCGACTTTGGTCATCCATCTCTATGCAGGATAGCAATGAACCTAATCTTACTCCCCGCCTCTGATGTTCCAGCCGTCAACGACCTGAATTTCCGCCATTATTCCGGCCCCGGCGATCTGAACGCCATGTTGGCGGTCGTGATTGCCAGCGACGCCTTCGATGGCGAGGACAACGGCGCCACGCTCGAAAGCATGACGCGCAGCTACACGCCCAGCCAGTCTTTCGACCCCTTCGGCGATACCATCATCGCTGAAGTTGCCGGCACGATGATCGGCTATGCGCGCGTGCGCTGGTGGTCCGAAATCGACGACGGCCCGCTGAACTTCGAGTCCTGGGGCTGCCTTATGCCGGACTGGCGCCGCTGCGGCATTGGCCGTGCCATGCAGCGCTGGCTGGAGCGACGCGTCGGCGAGATGGCCGCCGGGCACGCCGGAACTCGAGTCAAGCAAATGCGCGGCTTTGCCGGCCCGGCGCAGATTGGCAGGATGCGTTTGCTGGACCAGCACGGCTACCAGCCGATCCGGTACAGCCACATCATGGTTCGGCCGACGCTTAAGGGCATTCCGGATTTTCCGTTGCCGGACGGCCTTGAGCTGCGTCCCGCCGAGCCCGAACAGTACCGCGTCATCTGGGATGCTGCAAACGAGGCGTTTCTCGACCATTGGGGGGCGGACGAGCAGACCGAGGACGACTATCGGGAATGGCTTGCCGATCCCATTCTGATGCAGTCCGCGCTTTGGCAAATTGCCTGGGATCAGGCTACCAATCAGGTGGCCGGCCAAGTGCGCACGTACATCAATCCCGAAGAGAACCTCAGATACCAGCGCCAGCGCGGCTTCACGGAGTTCATCAGCGTCGCCCGGCCCTGGCGCCAGCGTGGCCTGGCGCGGGCGTTGATCGCGCTCAGCCTGAAGGCGCAGAAGGCGCAAGGCATGATGGAATCGGAGCTTGGCGTCGACTGCGCCAACATCAGCGGCGCCAACCGGGTGTACGAGGATTGCGGGTTCCAGGTGGTGAAGACGCACACGATCTATCAAAAGGTAATGCCGTAGACCGGGACAAGCGGGTAGGTTGGGTCAAGCTTGGCGCGCGACCTAGCGCCACCGGCACGAAGGGCCGAGCGAATACCATGGCCCTTCAACGACGTATCGCTAACACTGTGCCGCTAGCGAGAAGTTGGGTCGCGCGAAGTGCTTGACCCGACTTACGCCGCCGGCGCGACCAGCCGTAGCGTGACCAGTAACGAATGAGACAGAAGCCATGCTGCAATCCTTTGACGATGTCTCAGACCCGACGCTGGCGGCACCGCGCGTGGCGGCGCTCAGGGCGGAACTGGTACGGCGCGACTTGGACGGCTTCATCGTGCCGCGCGCCGACGAATATCAGGGCGAATACGTGCCGGCTTCGGCCGAGCGGCTGTTCTGGATCACCGGCTTTTCCGGCTCGGCCGGCACTGCGGCGATCCTGGCGGACAAAGCAGCGATCTTCGTTGATGGCCGCTACTCGGCGCAAGCCCGCGAGCAGGTGGACGGCGCCGTGTTCAGTATTGAACCGGTGCCGGCTGTGCGCCCCTCCGCCTGGCTCTGCGAGCACGCCAAGCCCGCTGCCCGCATTGGCCACGATCCGCGCGTGTTCACGCAAAGCGAAGTGGAAGCGTTGACCAAGGCGCTGGCCGGCGATGGCCTGACATTGGTCGCGGTTGCTGACAACCCGCTTGACGCCGTGTGGATCGACCGGCCGGCACCGCCAGTCGGCGCGGTCCAGGCACAGCCGGTGGCGCTGGCAGGCCGCACAGCCGCCGATAAGATCGCCGATTTGCAGGCCGAACTGGCGAGCAAGGGCGAGGATGCCTTGGTGCTGTCCGCCGCCGATTCAATAGCTTGGCTGCTCAACATCCGCGGCAGTGACCTGCCCTACACGCCGTTTGCGTTGTCCTATGCGGTAGTGCCGCAATCCGGCCCGGTGCGCTGGTTTATCGATCCGCGCAAGGTCGGCGACAGCGTGCGCGTTGGCCTTGGCGGGCTGGTCGACCTGCGCGAGCCCGGCAGCCTCGCCCACGACTTGCACTTGCTCGGCGCTGTGAAAGCCAAGGTCCGGCTCGATCCCTCGAGCACTGGAGCGTGGTTCTTTGCGACGCTCGAACGGGCCGGCGCGGCGATCAGCCGGGGTGATGACCCTTGCCACCTCGCCAAGGCCAGGAAGAATGCCGCTGAACTGGCCGGCGCGCGCGCTGCGCATGGGCGCGACGCGGTAGCCGTGTGCCAATTCCTGGCCTGGCTGGATCGCGAGGCGCCAATGGGCGGTCTCGATGAGATCAAAGCGGCGATCAAGCTGGAGAAGTGCCGCAGCGCCACCGGTCAATTGCTTGATCTGAGCTTTAACAGCATCTCCGCCGTGGGACCCAACGCAGCGCTGCCGCACTACCGGCCGAGCTTCAAGAGCAACCGCCCGCTGACACAAGGCAGCGTCTACCTAATCGATTCCGGTGGCCAATATCGCGATGGCACGACAGACGTGACGCGCACGATTGCGCTTGGCGCGGCGCCTGAAGCCGCCCGCCGCCACGCCACGCTGGTGCTGAAGGGCATGATCGCCATTTCCACCGCCCGCTTCCCGGCCGGCACGCGCGGCGTCGACCTGGACCCGTTCGCGCGCCGGGCGCTGTGGGCTGCCGGCCTCGACTTTGACCATGGCACCGGCCATGGCATCGGCAGCTATCTGTCAGTGCACGAGGGGCCGCAGGGCATTTCACGGCGCGCCATGACTGCGTTCGAGCCGGGTATGATCGTCTCTAATGAGCCGGGGTATTATGAGGAAGGCAGCCACGGCATCCGCATAGAGAACCTGGTGATCGTGACGCCTGCGACCGGTGTGGACGGCGGTAACCGGCCGATGCACAGCTTCGAAACGCTGACGCTGGCGCCAATCGACCACGGCATGATCGTGGCTGAGCTGCTGGATGCGCCCGAGCGAGCTTGGCTTAACGCCTACCACGCTCGCGTGCTCGCCGAAGTCGGACCAAGCCTCGATCGCGCCGATGCGGATTGGCTGTCCCGCGCCTGCCGGCCACTATGACGAGCGGGTGTCAACTCAATAAAGTGCGGAGGAAAGTGACTTTGTGGAGAGCCACTTGGTTGCAAACGCGCGCCATAGCGCGCCTTCCCTTCTTGAGGGGAACGGCTCAGTCGAGGGCGCGCACCGGGTGCGTGACGGCAGCCATGCTGCTGTTTGCGACCGGGGCATTGATCACGGGCGCCGTTGCCACTGAGACCAAGGTCGCGGTTGCCTCCAACTTCACGGAGACGGCTAAGGAGCTTGCTGCATCTTTTGCCAGCACGACGGAGCATCGGGCCGTGCTGAGCTTTGGCGCAACCGGGCAGCTTTATGCACAGATCAGCCAGGGCGCGCCGTTCGAAGTGTTCCTGGCCGCTGATCAAGCGACGCCGCGCAAGGCCGTCAGCGCCGGCGTTGCTGTGCCGGAAACGCAGTTCAGTTATGCCATCGGCCGCCTCGTGCTGTTCAGCCCTGACGCCCAGTTGGTGCGCGGTGAGGCGACGCTGAAAGCGGGCAAGTTCAACCGGATCGCGCTCGCCAACCCTGCGACGGCGCCATTCGGAGCCGCCGCCGTCGAGACCCTGCGGAAACTTGGAGACTATGACAGCGTGGCCGCCAGGATCGTGCAAGGCAACAATGTCAGCCAAACCCTGAGCTTCATCGATACCGGTAACGCTGAACTTGGCTTCGTCGCGCTGTCGCAGGTCATGGGCCGGTCGTCTGGCTCACGCTGGTTGGTGCCGAAGGAGTTGCATGCACCCTTGGTGCAGGATGCCGTGCTTTTGAGCCCGGGCGCTGAGAGCGCCGCCGCCCGGGCTTTCATGGCCTTCCTGCGCGGCCCGCAAGCCCGCGCAATCATCAATCGGCACGGCTACGACCTGCCCGATTAGCGACATGCTTGGCACTGGCTTGCAACTTCCCGGGCGGCACGGCACCGTCTGGACGCAGGCAACACATGACCTGCAACACTGGGAACGGCGTCCAATGCTTGATCTCGCCGAACTGTGGTCGCCAATCTGGCTGACTCTGAAGCTAGCGACCGTCACCACCGCGCTCTTGCTGCTCATCGGCACACCGATCGCCTGGTGGCTGGCGCGTTCAACTTTTGCTGGGAAGGAGGCCGTGGCCGCGCTCATCGCCCTGCCTTTGGTGCTGCCGCCCACGGTGCTGGGCTTTTACCTGCTGCTGACCCTGGGACCCGGCGGACCTGGTGGCTGGCTTGCTGGCTGGCATGGCGCACGCACGCTGGCCTTTACGTTCACCGGGTTAGTCATTGGCTCTGTGCTGTTTTCGCTGCCATTTGTTGTGCAGCCTTTGCGCGCCGCTTTTGAGGCAATCGGCGAGCGGCCGCTGGAAGTTGCAGCGACCTTGCGCGCCTCGCCCTGGGACACGTTCTGGTCAGTCGCGGTGCCGCTCGCCTGGCCTGGCTTCCTGACGGGTGCCATCCTCGGCTTCGCGCATACAATTGGCGAGTTCGGCGTCGTGCTGATGATCGGTGGCAACATACCCGGCGAGACCAAGGTGCTGTCGTTGGCGATCTATGACTTTGTTGAGACGGGACAATGGACTGAAGCGCACATCCTGGCTGGCGGCATGGTGTTGTTTTCTTTCCTGATCATTCTCGCCCTCATGCTGTTCGGCCGCCGCCTTGGCTGGCGCGCCGGGCCAGGCGGCCGCTGATGCCCGACGCCAACACGATTGCGGTGACATTGAACGGCTCGCTGGGCGACTTTACCCTCGACGTTGCGTTCGCGGCGCCCTTGCGCGGTATCACGGCGTTGTTTGGCCCATCGGGCTGCGGCAAGACAACGGTGCTGCGCTGCGTCGCTGGGTTGCAGCATCTGCCCGGTTACTGCCGCGTTGGCACCGAACCCTGGCAGGATAGCGCGTCTGGCCTGTTCCTGCCGCCGTATCGCCGGCGTGTCGGTTATGTATTCCAGGAGCCGAGCCTGTTTCCGCATTTGAGCGTGCGCGACAATCTGTTGTTCGGTGCCCGCCGCAGTGGCGGCGTGCCGCCAACCATCGGGCTCGGTCTCGACGGCATTGTTGACCTGCTTGGCTTAGCGACCGTACTCGACCGTTCGCCAGCTAAGCTGTCAGGCGGCGAGCGCCAGCGGGTGGCGATTGGCCGGGCTCTGCTGTCGCAACCGCAAGTTCTGCTGATGGACGAACCGTTGTCAGCACTCGACCGGGCTGCCAAGGACGAGATCCTGCCATACATCGAATTCCTGCACGCCAGTGTGACTGTACCGATCCTCTACGTCAGCCACGACCTCGGCGAGATCGAGCGGCTGGCCGACACCCTGGTGCTGATGCAGCACGGCCGCGTGCTGGCGACGGGCAATCTTGCCGACTTGGAAGCGGATCCAAACTTGCCGCTGCTTGGCGCAACAAATGCCGCTGTGATGGTGACTGGCCGTGTGATGGACATCGACTTAGCTTATGCGTTGACCCGGTTTGCAGTGCCAGGTGGCATGCTGTTTGTGCCTGGCCCCCAGGGTGAACCTGGCGAGCAGCGACGCCTGCGTATCGCCACGGCAGATGTCAGTTTCTGCCAAACACGGCCAGCCGACAGCTCCATTCTCAATTGTCTGCCAGTGCGCGTCACGGCGATCGAACAGCGCGGCGATCACCCCCATGTCACCGTGCTGGCGGCACTTGGCGCTGATGGCACAGGTGCCCGCATCGCCGGCCGCATCACCCGCAAATCCCGCGACACGCTGGGCTTGGCGCCCGGCGTTACTTGCTTTGCTCAGATCAAGAGCGTCGCCGTCGTCGCGGCGCGCGAGGCCAACAACGTCCGCAGTGAGCGATAGAGTTGGCCGTTATCGCTCAGAATTCGTCAGAGAATGAGCGATAACGTCAGTTGAGCACGTTGCAGGCCGCGCGCAAAATCGCACCAGCGCCCAGCGCGGAACGCGCTACTGGCTTGCCGATCCAAGCACGGGACGCGCTATTGGCTGTCGTTCCAAAGAGTGCGGCTCTGACGACGATGTGTTCCGGGGCCAAACTGATACGGCGCTTAAATCCGCATTAATCCTTTCGCGGCATTGTCCTCTTCGAGGGCGGGCTTTGCGGTTCGCCGAACTGGCCCAACCGGCTGCTCCGCGACCGACTCGCCAATGAAGGGAACCACCCCATGACTGCCATTCGTTCACTGCTGCTTGGTGCTGCCCTGGGTGGCGCCTTGGTTATGACCGCCGTTCTGCCTGCCGCCGCCGCCGATCTCGGCGGTGACTACGGCAGCCTGAAGGACGATATGTCGGTCAGCGACGTCAGCATGTCGCGCTTCTACCTGCGCGCCGACCTCGGCTATTCCTGGATGCGCGAAGGCGGCATGACCGAGCGCCTGTATGGCCAGGACTGGGAAATGTCAGCCACCGGCATCGAGAACACCTGGGCGTTCGGCGGCGGCATGGGCTGGTACATCTCGCCGAACTTCCGCACTGACCTGACGGTCGACTATCACCGTAACGCCAGAGCACATGGCACTGCCACCGTGCCAGTGTCGGCAATTCCCGATCCGCTGCAGGCGGACCACGCTGGCGACTGGTACAGCGAATTCAACGTCCAGAGCACCACGCTGCTGGCCAACTTCTACTACGACTTCGGCTCGCGCCACGACTTCAACCCCTATATCGGCGTCGGCCTCGGCTGGGCATTCAACAAAACCAGCGACGGCAAGATCACCAATCCCTGCGGTTGCTTGTCGGTGATCGATGGCGCGGATGAAACCAACTTCGCCTGGGCCCTGATGGCTGGTGTCTCGAAGGACCTAGGCCACGGCTTCAACATGGACCTCGGCTATCGCTACCTGAACATGGGTGGCGCTCACACCGGCAACATCATTGACGATACCGGTGCCGAAATCCCTGACACCGATCCGATTGTTGATGATCTGGCAGCGCATGAAGTCCGCTTGGGCCTGCGCTACGACATTTTCTGAGCGTGACCAGACACAGAGAAGCTAGGTCTGCGGGGTCGCCAGTGCAGGCGGCGTGACCTGAAGGGGCGGTTCCACACCAGGAACTGCCCCTTTTCTATTGCGACACTGACCCATGACTCGGCATCAGGTCTTGGCAATTGACAGGCCGCCGCCGATCCCGCACTGCTCGTCGCGGGACACCTCCCCCCAACGGGAGGCGCGCATCTGCGAGGATGGAGAAACCGCGATGACAACCAAGCCGCCAGGGCGTCCAGCAACGCGCCCAGTCGTTGCGCATTTTTCTTCTGGCCCTTGCGCCAAGCGGCCCGGATGGTCAGCCGGCGGGCTTGAAGGTGCGCTGATGGCGCGCTCGCACCGCTCGAAACCCGGCAAATTCAAGCTCAAAGACGCGATTGATCGCACAGCGGCGCTGCTTGGCGTGCCAAAGGACTACCGTGTTGGCATCCTACCGGCCTCTGACACGGGTGCCTTTGAGGCAGCCATGTGGTCGCTGCTCGGCGCCCGGGGCGTTGAGGCGCTGTCGTGGGAGGCATTCGGCAAGGGCTGGGTGCAGGACATTCTGAAAGAGCTGAAACTCAAGGATGTGCGCACGCTGGAAGTCGACTACGGACATCTGCCGGATCTGCGCACTGTCGACTGCAACCGCGACGTGGTGTTCACCTGGAATGGCACGACGTCGGGCGTGCGCGTGCCCAACGCCAAGTGGATTGCAGCGGATCGCCAAGGGTTGACCCTGTGCGACGCGACATCGGCGGCGTTCGCGCAAGACCTCGACTGGGCCAAGCTCGATATCACGACCTTTTCCTGGCAGAAGGTGCTCGGCGGCGAGGCCCAGCATGGCATGATCGTGCTTAGCCCGCAGGCGGTGGAACGGCTGGAATCCTATGAGCCAGCATGGCCGTTGCCAAAGATCTTTCGCCTCGCCAAGAGCAAGAAACTGATCGCCGGCATCTTCGAGGGTGAGACCATCAACACGCCCTCCATGTTGTGCGTGGAGGATTATCTCGACGCCCTCGGTTGGGCGGAACGCATCGGCGGCTTGCCAGCCTTACGGGCACGCGCCGACGCCAACGCCGCAGTATTGGGGGACTGGGCTGCGAGCTCCGATTGGGTGCAGCCACTCGCCACTGACCCTTCGACGCGCTCGAATACCTCGGTCTGCTTTGCTTTCAAGGGTCCGGCCGCTGCCGGCGGTGCCGAGCGCGCCAAGACAATTGCGGCGCTGCTGGAGAAGGAAGGCGTCGCCTTTGACATCGCGCACTATCGCGACGCGCCACCGGGTCTGCGCATCTGGTGCGGTGCAACTGTGGAAGCGTCCGACCTCAGAGCGCTGACGCCCTGGCTGGACTGGGCCTATCGGCACTCCGCCGCTGCGTAAGATCCGGCTGCTTCAGCGTTTCCGGCCTTCCCATTTTCGAGCGCCACATCCACTGGAGCCTTGATGCCCGCCCCCAAAGTCTTGATCTCCGATGACCTGTCGCCGATGGCCGTGGCCATCTTCAAGGAGCGCGGTGTCACCGTCGACTTCCGGCCCGGCCTCAGCAAGGACGAGTTGCTCGCCGCCATTCCCGTTTATGACGGGCTGGCGATCCGTTCGGCGACCAAGGTCACCGACAAGGTGATCGCCGCCGCAGTTAAGTTGCGCGTGGTTGGCCGGGCCGGCATCGGCGTCGACAATGTTGACATCAAGGCCGCCACAGCGAAGGGCGTGATCGTTATGAACACCCCGTTCGGCAATTCCATCACCACCGCCGAGCACGCCATCGCGCTGATCATGGCGCTGGCTCGCCAGTTGCCAGCCGCTGATCGCTCGACGCAAGCCGGCAAGTGGGAGAAGAACCGCTTCATGGGCGTGGAAGTCACCGGCAAGACGCTGGGTATTGTCGGTTGCGGCAATATCGGTTCCATCGTCGCCGACCGGGCGCTTGGCCTGAAGATGCACGTGCTCGCCTACGATCCGTTCCTGACGCCGGAGCGTGCCCTCGAAATCGGCGTCGAAAAATGCGAGCTGGCTGACTTGCTGCCGCAGGCCGACTTCATCACGCTGCATACGCCGCTGACGGAAAAGACCCGCGGCATCATCGACGCCGCCGCCTTTGCCTGCATGAAGAAGGGCGTGCGCATCATCAATTGCGCGCGCGGTGGTCTGATCGTCGAGGATGCATTGGCCGATGCCCTGGAAGCCGGCCACGTCGCCGGCGCCGCGCTCGACGTCTTCATGGAGGAGCCGGCCAAGCAGCACCGGCTGTTCGGCCGCGACGATGTGATCTGTACGCCGCATCTGGGCGCGGCCACGACCGAGGCGCAGGAGAAGGTGGCTCTGCAGGTAGCTGAACAGATGTGCGATTACCTGCTCAAAGGGGCGATTACCAACGCCATCAACTTCCCTTCCATTTCGGCCGAGGAAGCGCCGCGGCTGAGGCCTTTCATCAAGCTCGCCGAGCAATTGGGCCGGTTCGCCGGACAAGTCAGCAAGGGTGGCTTGAGCCAAGTCCAAATCGAATACGCCGGCGACGTTGCCACCATGAATGTCAAAGCGCTGACGGCGGCGCTGCTGGCCGGCGTGCTGGCGCCGATGATGGAAGGCGCCAACATGGTCTCGGCACCGTCCCTTGCACGCGGTCGCGGCATCGTCGTCGCCGAGGCGACACGCGGCCAGCGCGGCGCCTACGAGACTTACATCCGCGTCGTCGCCCAGGCCGCCGGTGAGACCCGCTCGGTCGGCGGCACGGTGTTCTCGGACGGCCGCCCTCGCATCATCGAAGTCGACGGCATCAGCCTGGAAGCCGAACTCGGCCCCCATATGCTGTTGACGCAGAACGCCGATAAACCCGGCTATATCGGCGCGGTCGGCTCGCTGCTCGGCAACGCCCAGGTCAACATCGCCAATTTCAGCCTCGGCCGCGACGGCCCGGGCGGCAAGGCGCTGGCGCTGATGTCGGTTGACGACCGCGTTCCCAACGCCGTGCTTGCTGCCGTGCTCGCTTTGCCGCACGTGGTCCGTGCCGACCGGCTGGAGTTTTAGCCAGAAGTAGGGGTCTGACCCCTTTCTAGTCGCGCCACCAATCGTGTAGGCTTCAGCAACCGTCAAAACTGCACAGCACGGAGCCTCACGCATGATCGCGCGCGACAAAGTCATCAT
>JANNSA010000040.1:0-2355 GCA_031402115.1 Hyphomicrobiaceae bacterium
GCCGCCGAAGCAGTGGCACTCACCGATGATAAGGTAGAACTGCGCAACAGCATCGATAGCTATCGTGACGGTGGATGGACAGCCGGTCACATTGGTGCGCAATGGGCATGGAACATCGTTTCACCAAGTTGGACAGGTATCTGGGCCGGCGACGGTGCGAAAGCATACGGCACCAAGGATCTGATTAAAGCAGTCATCTTTATGACCGACGGTGAGTTCAACACGGCGTTCGCCAATGACGACTCAGTCCTGCAGGCCAAGCGGCTGTGCGACAACATGAAGGCGCAGAATATTGTTGTCTACACCGTGTCGTTCCAAAGTCCCAACCATCCGACCCTGCGCTATTGCGCCTCGACAGATGGGAATGGCGACCTGTTGTATTTCGATGCCGCGAATGGCGATCAATTAAATGCCGCGTTCCAGAACATCGCCGTCAAGCTGACCAATCTGCGCATTTCCGGCTGAGTAAGCAACAAAATCTGGCTCTACCCAAGCCGCCCGTATTGAAGACGCGGGCGGTTTTGTTTTGCCTTGGTACAATCCGCAACAACACGTTTGCCTTCTCATAAAACATCCCCGTAACATCGTATTGTTATCCACCGAACGTAACCGCCGAGTGGCGCAAGCGTATTATGGTTGCCAGATTGTGACGGCAACGGGTGGGATCATGCAGCTTCGGAATGCGCATATTTTCGCGTCCAACAAGGACGGCGGATTGGCGGTGGTTTTCGTTTTGACCCTGACCATCATGGTCGCGTTCATTGGCTTGGCGGTCGACACCGGCCGCGCCATGCGCACGGCCAGCATCATCCGCGCCTCGCTCGACTCAGCAGCGCTCGCAGGCGCCAAGACCATGGTCGAGGACGAGGGAACATTCGCCGAAGTCGAGGAACGCGTCAGGCGCGTCCTCAAAGGGCAGCTGACGACCTCTGGCATCGACTCCTCCTACTGGGATGGGCTCAACATCAGCACCGACCAGCCGAATGGCAGGGTCGTCGTGACGCTAGACATGTCGGTCCCCACCACTTTTGCGCGCGTCGTCAACTACAATGCGATCACCGCCAAAATGCAGGGCCAGGCCGCTTACAAGATCAGGCCGGCCGAGGTGTCACTGGTGCTCGATATCACGGGGTCGATGAATGATGACAACAAGCTCGACGACCTGAAGCTGGCGGCCAAGGAAGCTGTTGCGACGCTGCTGCCGGTTGGACCTCTGAACTTCAACCGGATCGCGCTGGCGCCTTATGCTGGTTCGGTGAACGCTGGCGTGATGGCAGCGGCTGTCAGCGACAGCAATAGCCTGGATGGCTGTGTCGTCGAGCGCGACGGCCCCGAGGCTTACACGGAAGAAGACCCGGCCGGCGTCAACCACCTGCGGGCGCTGGCAGAAACACCACCTGGGCCCAATGCCGCGCTACCGGCGCCTTATGACATGAACGTCTACAACTGCCCGACCGCGACCGTGATGCCGTTGACGAACGTGCGGCCGGCGCTTGAGGCAGCGATCGACGCAATGGTTGCCGACGGCGGTACGGCCGGACATCTCGGCATCGCTTGGGGCTGGTACACCCTGTCGCCGCAATGGGCGGGTTACTTTCCCGGACCCAGCGCGCCTAAACCCTACACTGATCCCGATGTTTCGAAATCCATCGTCATGATGACCGATGGTGATTTCAACGTCAGTTATCTGAATGGCGCGCTGAATGAGACGTCGTTCGCCCAAGGCGCTGAACTTTGCAGCAACATCAAAGCGAAGAAGGTCACAATCTATACGATTGGCTTCGCAATCGACAAGCTGGCGCCGCCAAAGGATGCCGACGCCGCTGCCTGGTTGACCGATTGCGCCAGCTCAGTTGGTGGTGTGCCGCAGTACTATCTCGCCACCGACGCTGCCTCGCTGATGGCGGCGTTCCGCGACATCGCCGGCAAGATCCAGGCGCTGCGTCTAACGGATTAGGGCGTGGCTGAAACGACGTCTGACCTCTTTTCAGCCTACACTACGCCCAGCCGCAACAGGTCGTGGACATGGATAAGGCCGACCGGGCGGCCAGCGTCGACGACGAATAGCGACGTGATCTTGGCGGCGTTGAGCGTTTCCAGGGCGGCCGAGGCCAACGTCTGCGGCGCGATGGTCTTGGGTTTGTGCGTCATGATGGCGGCGACCGTCTTGTGCACCAGGTCCGGCCCCATGTGCCGGCGCAAGTCGCCATCGGTAACGACGCCGATCAAGCGGCCCTTAGTATCGGTGACGCCAAGGCAGCCGAAGCTCTTTTCCGTCATCAACGGCAGCGCCTCGCCAACTTCCATAGTTTCGACGGCGAGCGGCAACTTATCGACGCCGTGCATGATGTCGCC
>JANNSA010000041.1:0-2708 GCA_031402115.1 Hyphomicrobiaceae bacterium
CCGATCAAGGTGCTCGGCCTGCATCCCGTGACGCTGGCGCTGCACCCGGAAGTGCTTGCCAAGGTCAGCATGAACGTCGCCCGTTCCGCCGACGAGGCTGAACGCCAGTCCCGCGGCGAGGACGTCACGCAAGTGCAGGACGAAGCGCCGGTTTACCAAGGCCTCGGCGCGGCGGCGGCTGGCGAAGGCCTGTTCGACGAGGGCGTCGAACCCTCCGGCCGTTCGGAAGACTGATAACATGAACGCGGCGGGGCTGCCCAACGGCACTCCCCGCCGCGACGTCACTGTTCAGCTGGCCTTGGCCATCGGCTGCAGTTGGCGTTCCCAGGCGAGCGCCTGGCCAACGATCAAATCCAGGTTGTTGAAGGTTGGACGCCAATCGAGTTCGGCGCGAATCCGCGCGACATTGGCCACCAGCGCGGCGGGATCGCCCGCCCGGCGCGGCGATTCCGTGATGCGGAAGTCGACACCCGAGACGCGCTTGATGGTGGCAATCACGTCGCGCACCGAGGCACCGCGGCCATAACCGCAATTGTAAATCCGGCTGGTGCCACCGGCGCGCAAGCGCTTCAGCGCCGCCAAATGGGCACGCGCCAGATCCGTGACGTGGATGTAGTCGCGTACGCAGGTGCCGTCGGGCGTGTCGTAGTCAGTGCCGAACACGTCCAAGCCGGACCGGCGGCCAAGCGCGGCCTGGCAAGCGACCTTGATCAGATGCGTGGCTTCCGGCGTCGATTGCCCGGCGCGGCCCATCGGGTCGGCGCCCGCGACGTTGAAATAGCGCAAGGCCGTGTAGCGCAAGGGGTGCGCATAGGCAGTATCTGCCAACATCAGTTCGGTCATCAATTTGGAGGTGCCATAGGGCGAGATCGGTTTCAGTACGTCGTCCTCGCTGACCGGACTGCGCTCCGGCGTGCCATACACCGCCGCCGTCGACGAAAAGATGAAATGTGGCACGCTCGTCGCCACAGCTGCCGCCAGCAGGGCCCGCGATTTGACCGTGTTGTTGAGATAATAGCCAAGTGGATCGCGGACGCTGTCGGGCACAACAATGGAGCCGGCAAAGTGCAGGATTGCCTTGACCCCGTGGCCCTTGATCACTTCTTCCACCAAGCCCTGATCACCAACGTCGCCAACAACCAGCTTGGCGGCAGCGGGGATGGCCTCGGCAAAGCCTGTGGACAAGTTATCAAGTACAACGACGCGCTCGCCCGCATCGAGCAATTCGAGCACAGTGTGACTGCCAATGTAGCCGGCGCCACCACTCACGAGTACGGTCATCGTCGCTCCTCAATGCCAATTTTCGGTAACAGTTGCCGCCGGCGGATATGCAGGAACCGTTCCAGTGACACTTGGTTACTTTTCGTTCGGCATGTTCCAACAGCACCAGCGCCGCAGGCCAAGGCTGGTCCAACACATGCTTCATCTTACCTCGGCATAACAGCCGCAGTCAGCAGGCTCAATTCGCTCGTGTCGCTTGGTTTACTGACCAGCAAGAGGTTTGCACATGCCGCAGGCATCGCGTTCGCATCGCCGCATCCGCAAGGCCGTGTTTCCCGTCGCCGGTCTTGGCACGCGCTTTCTGCCCGCCACCAAGGCCGTGCCCAAGGAAATGCTGACCGTCGTTGACAAGCCGGTGATCCAACATGTCGTCGACGAGGCGCGCGAGGCCGGCATCGAGCACTTCATATTTGTTACGGGGCGCAACAAGAGCGTCATTGAGGATCATTTTGACCGGCACGTCGAACTCGAACAGACGCTGACCGCCCGGGGCCGGATGGCGGCGCTCGCCGAACTGACGCGCGATCTGCCGGGGCCGGGCTGCGCCAGCTTCACGCGCCAGCAGGAACCGCTGGGCCTCGGCCATGCCGTCTGGTGCGCGCGCGAGCTGGTTGGCGACGAGCCATTCGCCTTGCTGCTGCCAGACATGATCGTGCAGACGGCTGGCAAAGGCTGCCTGGCGCAGATGCTCGAAGTTTACGCCGAGACCGGCGGCAACGTCATCGCCGTGGAACAAGTCGATCCGGCCGAGACACACAAGTTCGGCATCGTTGCCGTCGGTGAGGGCGAGGCACCGGTTTGGCCGATCACAGGCATGATCGAGAAACCGGCCAAAGGCACGGCCCCCTCCAACCTCTACATCATGGGCCGCTATCTGTTGCAGCCGCAAATCTTCTCGATATTGGCCCGGCAGGAACAGGGCGCCGGCGGCGAAATCCAACTCACCGACGCTATGAAAACGCTGATGGCTGACCAGGAATTCCGGGCGTTGGCGCACAACGGCCTGACGCACGATTGCGGCTCCAAGATTGGCTTCCTGACAGCCAATGTGGCGCTGGCGCTGGCGCGCGAGGACCTCGGTCCGCAATTGCGCGCCGAGTTGCTGAAGCTGCTGAAGTAGTACTGCCCCTCTCCCCGCCGCTGCGCCTGCGAGGGGGAGAGGGGGAAGCCGTCATGGCTATGCCGCGACGCGCGGCTTGGCTTCCAACACGCGCGGCGCTTCCGCCTCGCTGGCACCGCCAATGGTGATGGCGCGCGGCTTCAGGCGCTCGGGCACTTCGCGCACCAGGTCGATGTGCAGCATGCCATCCTTCAGTTCGGCGCCCCTGACCTCGACATAGTCGGCCAATTGGAACTGCCGTTCAAAACCGCGCGTGGCGATACCCCGGTGCAAATAGTGCTTGGCACGATCGGATTCAGCTTTCTCG
>JANNSA010000042.1:0-1539 GCA_031402115.1 Hyphomicrobiaceae bacterium
GGAAGTCATGAACGGTATAAAACAGCTGAACGTTTGGAATGGGAAAAAGAATGGGATGGACTGAAGCAAATGAGGGAATGGATCATTGCAAACGCTTTAGCAGAAACAGATGAATTAAACAGGATCGGGGAAAACGCTGCATCATTTGCCAAAGAAAGCAAACAAAAGGCCTGGGCCAAATATATTGATCCTATAAAAGAACTGGTGGTTAAAACTATTGATATCTTAAAACCTTTGGACATTTTACATCCAGCGGTAAAAAATCTTTCCGGCGTGTTGGCAGCTAATAAAGAGCCAATGCGGAGAGACATTATGAAAACATTGGCTAGTGTGTTGGATATAACCGGAAATGATTCTGCTGCAAAAGATGTACATAAATTTTATAAACAACTTCAGACTGATAATGCAAACCTGTTCAACAGTTACCTGTATAATGACGGGCCTAAATCTGCTTTAAAAGTTACCGTTGTCAATCCTTATTATACCGATGATGCTGCTATTGTAAATGGTTACGAGGTATTGAATAAATACTTTGATGAATTATTTAATACCAATAATAAAGTGGTTGCCTTTGGTGAAGACCTTGGGTATATCGGTGATGTAAACCAGGGCTTTAGCGGCTTACAGGAGAAATATGGCACAGAACGCATTTTTGATACAGGTATCCGGGAACTGACCATCATGGGGCAGGGGATAGGGTTATCTTTAAGGGGTCTTCGCCCGATCGCCGAAATTCAATACCTCGATTATTTATTATATGGATTACAACCGCTCAGTGATGATGTTTGTACCACCCATTTCCGTACGGCCGGCCAGCAAAGTTGCCCGTTAATTGTAAGAACCAGGGGCCATCGGCTGGAGGGTATCTGGCACAGCGGCTCACCCATGGGAATGATCATTAATGCGCTCAGAGGTATGTATGTATGTGTACCCCGTAATATGGTGCAGGCAGCCGGTATGTACAATACTTTATTGCAGGGCAATGATCCGGGCCTGGTGATCGAATGTTTGAACGGGTACCGCTTAAAAGAAAAATTGCCATCCAATTTAATGGCCTACACTGTACCGTTGGGTGTGCCGGAGACCGTAAAAGAAGGTACTGATGTAACCCTAGTTACGTATGGTTCCACTTTACGTATTGTTCTGGAAGCAACTGAAACACTGGATAAAATGGGTATCAGTTGCGAAGTAGTGGATGTACAGACCATGTTGCCATTCGATATTCATCATAAAATTGTTGAGTCGCTTAAAAAAACCAACCGTATATTGTTTATTGATGAAGATGTACCGGGTGGTGCGGCAGCATACATGTTTAATAAAGTGATGGAGGAACAGGGCGGTTATAAATATTTAGACACATCTCCCAGAACCATCACGGCCAAAGCACATCGCCCATCATACGGCAGCGATGGGGATTATTTTAGCAAACCAAATACAGAAGATGTTGTTGCGGTGATTAAGGAAATGATGGATGAATAAGGCCCCCTCTAAATCTCCCCCCAAAGGGGAGACTTTGCAGAGTAAAATGATTTGCAGAAT
>JANNSA010000043.1:0-2478 GCA_031402115.1 Hyphomicrobiaceae bacterium
AAAACTGGATGCCCGTCGCCAAGCCCTATTGCGTGTCGTGGCCCCGTAATCTCGCCAACGACGAGCAGCTGATCAAGTTCAAGAATTGGATCTTGGATGAAGCCAAGCGAATGCGGCCGTAGGCAGGCTTGTTAGGGCTTGCCCCCGTCACACGTGCTGGGCTCAAGAAAGACGAGCTCTTTCAACTCACCCTTCATGGCATACTCGCCGTAGTCGAGGCGCAAATCGCTGGTCACGCCGTTCTCATGAAACCGGTACGACATCTCATAGAGCGGCAGCTCATCCTTGTGCTTGACCGGACCGCTCGGGGCTTGCGCGAAATAGCTGATTGAAACCGGCCACGCCGGTACGGCAGCCAGAGCCGTCCCAGCCTTTTGACCTGCCAGCGCTTTGATAGATCCCGAACCCGGCGCAACGCGGCGCCCTATCAGAGCCGACGTCATATAGACGCGTGATCCATCTTCCGAACCGTCGTAGAGGTCGGCTGCAAACTGCGAACGGCCCGCACGCGCGGCCTGAATGAGCGCCGTCGAGTGCTGCATAGGGAAATAGACCGGCGAGGGCACCGCAAACGATTTCTTGGCCGGCTTCGCCAGTTCAACTGCTGGAGCATCCTGGGGCGTTGCGCGTTGCGCTGTGCCGCGCGCTTGTTCGGCCAGTTCATCGTTCTGATACGTCGAAGAGCTGAACCGTAATTTCGAAGCCGGAACCTGTTCCCAGCTTGAGGTACGCAGATCCGTCGTTTGATTGCTGCCTTCCGAATTCGAAGTCACCGTGACGAAACGCATGTTCTGCGTAAAACCCTCGCACGCGCTGCCCGTCAGTTCATAGACAATGCGCCCAGTCACAGCACTCACGCCAGAGCCGGGTGTGGTGGCATCAATCGACAGTTCATAAATCGCCCGATGCGCCGCAAAGACCACCGCTGGCGCAGACATCTCGGCCGCTGCCTGACTGGCGAAAGCTGCCACAAAAACGGACCCAAGGATGCCAGCCTGCCTAGTGTGCTTAACCTTCATTGCCGCCATCCTGGAATAGTGCCCCATGGTGCTTGAACAGAAACAGTCTTGCAAACTTGGCCAGCTGGCAACATCTCAGCCTTTTGACAGTAATTATTGCGGCCGGACACGCCTTTCAAAGCTACTCCACGCCGGTCTTGCAAATTCAGCGCTGCCAGCACATGAACGAGGCAATGCTGGACCGGATTTATACGGCGGTTCAGGGGCAAAAGTCCAATCATCAGCGTTCTATCACGCACATGATCCTAACCGTCATTATAGCTGAACAGAGGAGACAGGCCGATGAGCGGCGAAATTGAGGCGCGCCTGGAGAAACTGGGCCTCACCCTGCCTGCAGCGCCCAGCCCGGTCGCCAACTACGTGCCCTTTTTGATGGCCGGCGATCTCCTGTTCATATCGGGGCAAGTGTCAAAGGCCGCCGATGGCAGCGTGGTCACGGGGCGCTTGGGCGCTGAGGTCGCGCTTGAAACAGGTCAGCACGCAGCACGGCTATGCGCACTCAATATTCTGGCTCAGGCCAAGGCAGCGCTCGGCAGCCTCGACAGGATCGCCCAGGTCATGCGGCTGACGGGCTTTGTCGCATCAACGCCTGAATTTGGCGAGCACCCGCAAGTCGTCAACGGTGCCTCTGACCTATTGGCCGAAGTTCTTGGCGACGCTGGCCGGCACACGCGAGCAGCCGTTGGCGTTGCCAGTCTGCCGCTCAATGCCAGTGTTGAAATCGATGCCATATTGAGATTTCAGGAACCCCGATGACACCACTAGACCGGTCTGTTTTTTTGCGCCCCATCGCGCATCGCGGCTGGCATAACACCTTGGCGGGCCGCACGGAAAATTCGCGGCCAGCTTTTACTGCTGCCATCGGTCAGGGCTATGGCATCGAATGCGACGTGCGCCCCGCCAAGGCTGGCTTGCCCGTGGTCTTCCATGATGAAACGCTCGATCGCGTTACTGGCAGCAAGGGTCTACTCGCGCACCATACGGCCGAGAGCTTGCGCAGCGTCCTTTATCCTGGCAGCGCAACGTGCGTGATGACGTTTGATGAGTTGTTGCAGCTCGTCGCAGGCCGTGTGCCGCTACTCGTTGAAATTAAAAGCGAGTGGGACCCGCCTGATCCCGCATTCCTTGGCGAAATTGCCCGTCTATCGATCGCCTATCACGGACCTCTCGCGTTGATGTCGTTTGATCCGGCTATTCTGATTGGACTACGAGCGCTTGCACCCGCACTCCCGCGCGGGATCGTTTCAGGGCTCTACGAAAGCGAAGACGGTGATACGTGGTGGGCCGGTAAAATATCCAAGGATAAATTTAATGAAATATTTCAAACACATAAAAAAAGTGTTCAGAATGTGGCGCAACATCAGAGTATAATGCCATATTCAACATCAGCGGGTCCTGTTGCTCTTATAAGTGGATCAACTCGTTTCACTGATATAACAAATGATATTGATGATATTGA
>JANNSA010000044.1:0-1631 GCA_031402115.1 Hyphomicrobiaceae bacterium
CCTGTGTTCCATTTCGCCACGTGGCCTACCCGATGACAGCGATGAACTCGGCGACGACGTGAACGAGCCCCTCGTCGTCCGCCGTCAGCACGATGGGCTCGAACTCGGGGTTCTGCGGCTTGAGCGTGACCCGCAGGTGCAGCCACGCGCCGTCGGCGGCCTCCAGCGAGGTTTGGAGTCGAACTCCGCATTCGTTCAGGCGCCGGCGGAAGCTACTGATCCGGAATGAGCGTTGGGAAAAGCAGGCGCTTGAGAGGCGCGGTATGCGCGTTGCGTCACGGCATCGGTGATGGCGGTGACCAATCCATCGACAGCACGGGCTACGGCCGTCTCGACTTCTGCGTACTCCTTCTCCTCGAAGCCCAGTTTGGCGGTTCCATGCGCGACATCGTTTCGCTGGCACTCTACAGCCGCGAAAAGCTGGGCGACTTACGCCGCGACACAGCGATTGATTACGATCACCTGGAGCGCGGCATCCTCCACGTCTATACGAATCAGCAAGAATTTGACAAGGCGGTCAAGGTGTCGGAGATCATCACCGGATTCGGCTGCGAGCGCCGGCCGGTCGATGCTGATGAATGCCTCCGCATTGAACCGGCACTGAAAGCGGCGCGCCCCCTGCTCGTGGGCGGCGATTACACACCGGCCGACGAATCCGGCGATGCGATGAAGTTCACACAACACTTGGCGACGCTGTGCGAGCAACAGGGGGTTCGCTTCCGGTATGGCGTTTCGGTGGGTGGGCTGATCGAGTCGGGTGGAAAAATTTGCGGTGTCCGGCTGGTCGGCCCGTCGGGCAGCGAAACGGCGACGGCAGATGCCTACGTGGCAGCGATGGGCAGCTACACTCCGTTGCTGGTCCGCCCGCTGGGGTTGCGGCTGCCGGTGTATCCGGCCAAGGGCTATTCGGCGACCGTGCCCTTATCGGAGAACAGTGTCGCGCCCTATGTGGCGATGACCGACGACGGGCACAAGCTGGTTTTCTCGCGCCTGGGTCAGCGCCTGCGCATTGCCGGAACGGCGGAATTCAACGGCTACAACATGGAACTCAATAGCGTTCGCTGCCAGGCAATCATGCAGCGCGCGAAAGTGTTGTTTCCCGAGCTCAACCCGGCCGGCGAGCCCGAGTACTGGTGCGGTCTGCGTCCTTCGACGCCGTCCAACGTGCCCTTCATCGGGCAAACCCGCTGGCCCAATCTCTACCTCAACACCGGCCACGGTACGCTGGGCTGGACGATGGCCTGCGGTTCGGGCGCGGCGCTGGCCGATCTGATCAGCGGACGCGAACCGGAAGTTGATTTGAAACCGGCGAGTCCGCTACGCATTTAGCCGGCTTTCATGCTGATCGACACCCACTGCCATCTGGACGCCGCCGAGTTTGACGTGGCCCTGCTGACCAACGTGACGCGTGACCATCTCGAAATTGCGTACAACGCGGCGAAAGAGTTTCGCAACAGCATCATGGTCGAGAGTTATATGCCGGGACATGACTTTCGCATGTTGGTCGTCGGCGATAAGCTGATTGCGGCCGCGCGCCGCGATTCGCCCTTTGTGATTGGCGATGGCGTGCGAACGATTCGTGAGTTGGTGACGCAGATCAATGCGGATCCGCGCCGTGGCGATGGTCATGC
>JANNSA010000045.1:0-11035 GCA_031402115.1 Hyphomicrobiaceae bacterium
GGTACGCACGGCACGGCGAGCGCCTGATACAGCGCCGCGACGCCTGGCTTGTAATCCGGCGGCGCGCCTGGCTCACGCCGTGTGGCTTCCGGGAAAATGATGATCTGCCGTTGATCGGCAATCCGCGACTGGGCTTGCGCCAGCAAATCGCGCAAGGCGGCGGCGCGTTTCTCACGCGACACAAACACCATGCCGAACTTGGCGGCATAGGCGCCATAAAGCGGGATGCGGCCGAGCTCCGATTTCATCACATAGCAGGGGTCCGGCAGCAGCGGCACCAGCCCGAAGGTGTCCCAAGCGGATTGATGCTTGGCAGCGATCAGCGCCGGGCCCGTTGGAATATGCTCGCGCCCAAGCACCGCGAACCGCACGCCGCAGATGACGCCAAGCAGCCAGGAGCAGCATTTCGCGTGCCAGCGGAACGGCGCCATGATGAAGCGGCGCGGCGTCAGCAACAGCGGCAGGCAGACCACCATGAACAGCGCGGTGACTATGTAGAACGCCAGATTGAAGATCAGCGAGCGCAGTACCAGCACAATACCCACTGCCGGGCCGATCGCTGGCGGCGTCACAGCGCTGAGGCGCGGACGGTCGCTTGGGCACCGGCGGTGGCGCTGTGGGACGCCGGGAACAGGCGGCTTGCGGCCAACCGCGCGCTGGCTGGCAGCAGTTTGAGGTATTCGGCCATCAACAGCTTGGTGGTACCCAGACTGGTCCACCAGAACTTGCGGTTGAGGTGATGCGATGCCGTCGGGTGAGGAATCAGCTCGACACCCGGCATGGCGCGGCCGAACTCAACCAAGCTACGCGGCATGTGATAGTCGGACGTGACAATGATCACCGAGTGAAAGCCGCGGCGTTCGACCCAAGCTCGGGTTTCGTCGGCATTGCCGATCGTATCGAGCGCGAGATAGTCGATATCGATGCAGCAGGCGAAGTAGCCGGCGCTGTCTGGAGCCAGCCTTTCGAGGGCGGCGCGCGATGTTTTGCGATTGACGCCCGAGATCAGCAAACGCTTGCCACGGCCCTCGGCCAGCAGCAGCGTGGCGGCTTCGATCCGTTCCTCATCGCCGGTCAGGGCGACGATGGCGTCGGCAGTAGCGGTGCGCCCGGTTGGCTCAGCAGTGACAAGGCTCGCGAACACCACAAAGCCGCCAGCGAACAGCATCGCCGCTGCGCCCAAGCCCCATCCCGTGTATCGCGCCATGGTTCGCATTACTGGACGTCCGTCACCTCATTGATGTGCAACACCAATCACAGAGAATCGAGTCCTGTCCTCAGCATAGCCGATTTGACAACTCTCGCTAGCCTCCCAGCCAAACGAATTGTCAACAGTATTGAGAAATCATTGTGGCGGCACGGCGAGGAATGCCGCGACGGGCCACATTAGTCCTTTAGATGCAGAATGCGGAACACGCCATAACGCGACGTCAACATGCACAGGGCCGCGACGACGACGACAACAATGCCAAGCAAGGCAAAGCCTGGCAAGTCTAAGGAACCGCCTCCGACGAGATTGCGCATTTCGGCTTGAGCGACGGCACCGCCACCCAGGAGCGGCACGATCCACGGCATGATCAGGAATACTGCAGCGGCGCTGCCAGCACCAACCAACCCGGCGCGGACGCCAAGGGTCAGAAAGTGCTTCTCGAACTCGCGGGCGATGAACCGGTCAGTGGCGCCGACGAAGTGCAGCACTTCGACAATCTCACGATTGGAGGCCATAGCGCTGCGTGTCGCGGAAATGATGATGGCCGTGGTGGCAGCGGCGACCAGCGCCAGGATGGCGAAGCCGGCCAGCGCCAGCGAGCGCGTCACCGTGCGGATCTGTGCCTGCCAGTGGCGGTGATCGTCGAGGATCGAGCCCGGGAACTTCTGCTGCAGATCAGCCCGGATACGCTCCAAGTCAGGCGGGGCGCGCCGGTTCAACTCGATCGCGATCAAGCGCGGGATCGGCAGCGATTTGAGCGCCTCGCTCTGACCGAGCCAGGGCTCAAGCAGTTCGGCCGACGCTTCAACAGTAAGCGGCCTGGCCGCTGAAACGCCTGGCGTTGCGCCTAGGAATTCAGCGACCTTGGTGACGGCGTCCTCAGTTTCTTCCGGTGTTTCGCCGGGCTCGACCTGCACCGAGACTTCGCTGGCAATGTTGCGCAACCAGGCGGCGGCCGATTGGTTGATCATGTAGACGCTGCCCGCCGTCAGGCAGGCGAGGAAGCACATGATGGCGACCACCAGGGTCAGCGAGCGGCCGGTGACGGAGCCGGCTTGGACGATTGGCGCGCCCGATGGCCGGACGCGGGGCTGGCGCGCTGGCGCGATGAAGTCAGCGTCAGCTTCGCCGTCCGGCGGCCGCACCGGCCCCTTGACCGGAATCGGATCGTCGGTGTCCAGAGGACGCCGTGTTGTCGTTCTGATGGTCTCAACCAATTCGGACATTGCCTTCGTGCAGCTCCAGGCGCGGCGCGTTGGTTTGCTTCATCAATTCGTGGTCATGCGTGGCGATAACGACCGAGGTGCCAAGCTTGTTGAGTTCCATGAACAAGCGCAGCAATCGCCGCGCCATTTGCGGGTCGACGTTGCCGGTCGGCTCATCGGCGAGTAGTAGTTCGGGTTTGGCGATGACAGCGCGCGCGATCGCGGCGCGTTGCTTTTCGCCGCCCGACAGGACCGACGGAAAGGCGTGCATGCGCTCTTCCAGGCCGACCCACTTCAACAGGTCCGTTACGTCCTCCTCGTAATCCGACATGCGCTTACCGACAACGCGCAATGGCAGCGCCACGTTCTCCCAGGTGCTCATATGGTCGAGCAGGCGGAAATCCTGGAAGACAATGCCGATGCGCCGGCGGATCTGCGCGCGCCGGCCCGGCGTCACCTTGGAAACGTTCTGGCCAAACAGCGTGATCTGCCCGTCAGTCGGATGCAACGACATGAACAGCAGCCTGAGCAAGCTGGTTTTGCCGGCGCCCGAGGGTCCGGTGAGGAAGTGGAACGAGCCGGGGCGCAAGTGGAACGAAACGTCCCGCAGGATTTCGACGCCACGGCCGTATTTCAGGCCGACGCTTTGCAGGCGGATCACGGAAAGGGTCCCCGAACTGGCCAACCGGCCGGTTTTGTCATTGGCACAGCAGAATCGAGTCACACGGCAACCGGATTCAAACAAGACCTTAGTGGCCGTCAATGGCTCCATCATGGCCGCAGCCGCTGCTGACGTCCGCGTCCGCAACGGTGCGCATTTCGTCGCATAGCCTTGTGCGACAAGCCGTTGCCGAACCAATTCAGCAGCATCCTGGCCATTTCTGGCGGATTCTGGTCTTACTCGAACCACTTTTACCGATACACTGGATATCTCTTTCATAGCGTATCACTGCTGCGTGTGCCTGCCTTGGTTCTCGACTTGGGGCGCGCCAAGGTGCTGGTGTGACGCTGGGTGCGCTCCTCAGACTTTTTGCCCCCAAACGGGGGCAGTGTGTTCCTTCAAGTCCGGTTCGCGATGATCATCAAGTGCCCGCAATGCAGTTCCACATACGACGTGCCATCAGCGACAGCTGTCCAGGGACGCAAGGTTCGCTGTACGCGCTGCGCCCACGTCTGGCGCGCCGAAGTGATCGACGGCGAAGCCAGCGCGGCGGCTGATCCGCCAACCGCCAGCAATCAAGCAACAATGTCTGCGGCGCAAGCTGGAGCGGCAGACCAGTCTGCCGCAAGCCCCCGTCCGCACACTGTCGCGCCAGTACCGGCAACGGCGCAACTCGGTTCGCCGGTCAATAGCCCCGCAGCGCTGGCAGCGGCGCCAAGCGCTGGTGAAGCGCCACCGCCAAGCCGCGCCGCACAAGCTCCGGCACCAGCCAATTCCAGCCGCACCAGCGCGCCCCAGGCCAATGCGCGAGCGCCGCAGCCGGCCGGCGCCGATGATTTCGATACGCATCGAGATGTCGCGGAGGACGCCGATCCAGATGCGGACGGTTCGCAGTTCGATGACGAGCACGACGACCGGCCCGCCGCTGCCGCGCCGCGCCCTGAACAGCGTGCGGCAGCAAACCGTCGTACAGAACCAGCGCACTCAGTGCCGGGCGAGAATGCGGCGCTCGGCAATAGCGCTGCCAGCGCCTTAGCGCAGAGTAACTCACGGCGCGCGCCAGCCGAGCGGCCGCGCACGGAAAACGGCGAGCCGTTCTGGTCAGCACGGCAGACCGACGCTTGGGAGGAAGTGGAAAGCTCGCTTAGCAAGGTCACCAACACCACACGTCAACCGGCCCGGCCCCATCCGCGCAGCGAGGCCCGCCCAGAATTGTCAATCGGCCGTAGCGATGAACGCCAGCAGCAGCCTGGTGCACGGCCAGAGCCGGCCCGCAGCAGCCAGCCGCCGACGCGTGCCCGGCCGCCAATCCCGGACGGCGATTGGGCGCGCGCCAACGGCAATGCCAATAATGGCCGCAGCGCGGTGAACGGCGCCAACGGAGCAGCCAGCAATGGCGCGCCTGCCAGCCGGCAACCGCCGAGGCCGGAACTGGACGATGAGGGCTTCTGGCGCGAGCACGCTGCCAAGGCCGCCGATCCGTGGCCCGAGGACACCGATCCTGATGCTGATTTCATGGCGGAAGCTGTCGATCCAACACCGCGACGCGGTGGCGGCAATGCCTTGGCCGTGGTCGGCTGGCTGTTCTTCGCTAGCATTGTCGCTGGCCTGATTGCGTTCCTCTATGTCGGTCGCGCCAGCGTCGTGCGGGCGCTGCCAGGCGCCGCGCCGATCTATGCTTCCGCCGGATTGCCGATCAATGTACGTGGCCTAGAGTTCCGCGACATCACGTACAAATGGGGCATCGACCGCAAGGGCCGGCCCGCCATGACTATTGCTGGCCGGGTCATCAACATTTCGCAAACGCCGCAGACAGTGCCGAGCGTCGCCTTTGTGTTTCTGGATGCGGCCGAGGCGGAACTGTTCAACTGGGCGACGCCGATCCGCGACAAGCCGCTGGCGCCCGGCAAGTCCACCAGTTTCGAAGCGCGCATTCCCGCACCGCCCGAAGCGGTCGCCAACCTGCAGGTCCGCTTCGCCAAAGCCAAGTGACGGCGCGACTTGCGCGGTGTACGGGTGGTGACAGCGAATTAGTGCACACATTACGACAGGGTTGGCAGCCGCCATGTCAGCAGAGATGACGCCGCAAATCGAAGTTATCTTCACGCCGGAACAAATCGCGGGCCGCGTTGACGAGCTGGCGATCGATATCGCCACAGCGAAGCTGGACCGCTTGCTGGTGGTGGCGATCCTGAAGGGCAGCTTCGTTTTCGCGGCTGACCTGATCCGCGCGTTGCACCGCGCCGGGCTCTCCCCGGAAGTCGATTTCCTGTCGCTGTCCAGCTACAAAAAGAGCACCAAGTCGACGGGGCAAGTAGAAATCCTGCGCGATGTCGAGAGTGAAGTGAAGGGCCGCAATCTGCTGCTGGTCGACGACATCCTCGAAAGCGGCCGGACGCTGGCGTTCGCCAAGGATCTGATGGCAGCGCGCGGCGCGGCGAACATCCGCACCTGCGTGCTACTCGACAAACCCGTGGAGCGTGCCGTCAACGTCCGGGCCGACTACAAGGCCTTCGATTGCCCCAACGTGTTCGTGATCGGCTACGGTATGGACCTTGCCCACCACTTCCGTGAACTGCCCTTTGTCGGCAATCTGATCCGGCCGTGAAGCAAGGGGCACTGATGTTCCTCTTGAGCAGGCTGCGAGTGCGAGCTTGGGCACCCCAGCCAAAGCTGTCGATGAACGCCGTGTTGCCGTTTCTGCCCGCGAGGTGATGCTGGCGAAGAGCGGGACCATTGCCGAGAACCGTGAAGGCCGCCCTTCACCCTTATCCTACGTGCGGCGGCGCTGGCCGCCGAGGGGGGAGCCCCGAGCTCGCCAGCGGGTCTGCGCCGACACTCAGGATGCATGATCGTCAGGTGGCGGCGCGCGCGCAGCGGGTTGGCAGCGTTTTCACTCGCTCACGTCCAGCGTCCAGGTCGAAAGGTCGTTCCATGACAGCGCCACTAAGCCAGCCGGGCCTCGGATGCGCTTGCCGATGGTCAGGCAAAGCTGTTCCAGCATGTTTGAACGTCACAGGTAAACCGGGGTCAGGCACTTAGGGCCTAAGACCGGAGCGGATTGCGTCGCCTCGCCACCCAAAGGCCCTAAGTGCCTGACCCCGACTGCTTCCGTGCCTGACCCCGGCTGCCACCCGCCGCAATGAGGCATTCGCTCCACCCTATAATCCCGCCCACGCCACCCATTCCCGCAATCTGGCATCCGGGTCGGCGTGGGTGACGAAGTCGGTGATTACCGCAACGCTATCGGCGCCAGCGGCAAGCACGCCCGGCGCGCGTTCCGGCGTGATGCCGCCGATGCCGATCAAGGGGCAGGTGACGCGTGCCTTCCAGATGCCGAGCTTGTCCAGACCTTGCGGCGCCCAGCTCATAAGCTTCAGTTTGGTCGGATAGATCGGCCCGAGCGCGATGTAGTCCGGCGCGATCGCAAGCGCCGTCGCCAGTTCAACCTCGTCATGGGTGCTGACGCCAATACGGATGCCAGACCGCCGCAGCGCCGCAACATCGGCACGCGCCAGGTCCTCCTGGCCGAGGTGCACCCAGTCAGCACCGGCTTCTATTGCTGCTTGCCAATGGTCATTGATCACCAGCGTGCATCCGGCCGCGCGGCACAAAGCGAGGCTTTGGCGCACTTGACGGTCAATCTCGGCGGGCGCGGCATCCTTCAGGCGCAGCTGCACCAGCCGGATGCCGGCTGGAAGCGCCCGCTGCAGCCAGTCCAGATCAGGCACAATCGGATAGAAGCGGTTCAGCGTTTGCGCGGTGGCCATCAGCGATCCCGGTCAAAGAACGGCGTTCCAGCCACCGGCGTTGACGGCATCGCCATATCGCGCGACTCGATTAGACCGGCGCGGTAAGCGGCACGACCTGCATCGATCGCCAGGCTAAAGGCCGCCGCCATCAGCACCGGATCGCCGGCCTTGGCGACGGCGGTGTCGAGCAGCACGGCGTCAAAGCCCAGCTCCATGGCCTGGGCGGCATGCGAGGGCGCACCAATGCCAGCGTCGATGATCAGCGGCACATCAGGGAAGTACCCACGCATGGTGCGCAGCGCGTAAGGGTTGATCAGGCCTTTGCCGGTACCGATAGGGGCGCCCCACGGCATCAGGGCTTCGCAGCCGGCCTGCACCAGCCGTTCGGCGACGCCGAGATCCTCGGTCGTGTAGGGGAACACCTTAAAGCCGTCAGCCGTCAGCGCGCGCGCCGCTTCCACTAGGCCAAACACCTCAGGCTGCAGCGTGTCATCATTGCCGATGACTTCCAGTTTGATCCAGTCTGTTTGATAGAGTTCGCGCGCCATCTGCGCCGTCGTGATCGCCTCGCGGGCGCTGTGGCAGCCGGCGGTGTTAGGCAACAGCCGCACGCCCAACTCACGCACCATAGCGAGGAAACCCTGGCCAGTGCCGGAGCGTGCCAGCTCGCGTCGTACCGCCACGGTCACAACGCTCGCTCCCGATGCGGTGACGGCATCGCGCAGGATTTGCGGCGACGGATATTGCGCCGTGCCGAGCAGAAAGCGCGATGCAATAGGCGTGTTGTATAAGCTAAGCGTTTCGCTTGCCTGGTGCTGACCCATGATTTTAGCCCCCTTGCCGCGGCGCGACGATCTCGATGCGGTCCTCGGCGGCAAGGTGAACGCTGCCGCGCGCAGCCAGGGACACGAAGCCGCCATTGACGGCGGTCGCCACCGGCGCCGTGTCATAGCCCAGCTCAGTAATCAGTTCAGTCAGCATAGTGGCGCTGCTATCGACGCGCTCACCGTTGACGATCAAATGCAACGAAAGTCTCCGCTGGAGCGTCGCCGCTGGCAATGTGCCTGGCAACCTGGTCGGCAAGCACTGGCGCGAGCAGGAACCCGTGCCGGTACATGCCGTTTACATAGAGGTGACGGCCCTTGACGACAATCCTCGGCACATTGTCCGCAAAAGCCGGCCGGACACCGGCAGACAATTCCAGAACCTCAGCCTCGGCGAGCGCTGGCGACAGAGCGTAGGCGGTGCCGAGCAAATCGAGTGCCGAACGCAGGGTGACAGGCCCCTTGTCAGCGCGCTCGACGACGGAGGCACCAAGCATGATGCGGTTTTCTCCCCACGGTACAGCGTAGAGTGAGAAGCGCGGATGCAGCAGCCGCACGGGACGCGACAAGGTGAACTCCGGCGATCGCAGCACGGCCATTTCGCCCCGCACGCCGCGCAAATCCGGCAATTCATCCCTGGCCGCGATGCCACGACAGTCAACGATCCAGCTCGCGGCGGGATTGCCAAGCGTTTCCCACCGCTCACCGAAGCGGAGTTCAGCACCGGCGTCACGAGCTCCCGCTAACAGCGCCGCAAGTCCTGCCCGGGCTGGCACATGGGCCTCGTCGGGATAAAACAGCGCCGTACTGAAGCGATCAGCGAGACCCGGTTCAAGTTCAGCGAGCACCTTGGCATCCAAGAGCCGGTGCGCGCGCGTCATCCGCTCAAAGCGCTTTAGTTCCGGCTGATCGCGCATACCCGCGACCACGAGGCTGCCCTGGTTCCGCACGATCGATCCCAGTTCGCGCCAGCGCGCGATGCCGGCCAAGCCCAGTTGCCGGACAATCGCCGGCGCCGCTTCCTCCTCGCAATAGGGCGCCAGCATGCCCCCGGCGCAAACGCTAGCTGCCGCTTGGAATGGCGCTGTAGCGGGCGATTGTTCAAACAGGCTGACGCGATGGCCAGCACGGGCAAGGGTGAACGCCTGCCACAAGCCTGTTACGCCTGCGCCAATAACCGTGACAGCCTGACTTTGTGGCTGGCCTTGCATCAAGCCGCCATCGCCTCAGAACCACAATTCAGCATCGCCGCCATCCCGCATCAAAAGGAAAACAGCAATTCGAACAGCGACTTGCTCTTGCGGCGCGGCGGGTCGCGGCGGGCGATGGTGCGGCGCTGGCTGGTCTGGCCGGTGTAGACCTGACCGCGGCCGCCAACAGACGATCGCGCCGTCGAGGTTGCCGCGACGCGGCTGCCGCCATCACGGTCGCCACGTAGCGCCAAGGTGCTCAATCCCTCGGCGGATTTGACTTCCAGCTGGCCATTCTGGTTCCAGCTCCAGTTCGCCAGCCGCGCGCCTTGCCGCCACGGCTCAATGCCGCGCAGATCGGCGCGCCACAAATCGATAACGGCGGCGAGTTCAACTTCTTCAGTCTTACCTTTGGTAACAACCTTGCCAGCCAGATAGCGCAGCACGCCGATGCCCTTCAAGTCCTTGCGGATCGACCAGTCCGTAATTTCCGGTGGCCCGTCACCGAGCACTTCCAGCGGCACTTCAAGCTTCTCGTAGTTCTCGCTGCGGGCCACGTAACGGCCAGGCGCACGCTGATAAATCCGCCAACCGCGCACGTCCGTTGCCGACACCAGAGTTGGCTCCGGGCGCGTTTCACCTGTCAGCCGCTCAAGGCCGATCCAGGCCTCCTGTTCCGCCGGGTCGATGGCGACCGACTTGCGGAAGTCGGCAATGGCGGCGTCCTTGCCCGCCAATACTTCGCGCAACTCGCCGCGAATACGCAACGCCGTCGCATTCTTAGGTTCCAGTTTCAGCGCCGCCTCAACCTCGGTCAAGCCAACGTCCGGCTGCGCAGCGCGCAAGGCTGCACCACGATAGGCCATGGCAAGCGCATTACGCGGATCGAGGGCGATGGCGCGGTCGAGATCCTTCATGGCGGCGTCGGCCTCAGACAGCCGGCCATACATGCCACCACGCTCGGTCAAGGCCGTGATATTGTCAGGGGCGAGTTCCAGCACCCGCGACAGGTCTTTCAAAGCGGCGATTGGCTTGCGCACCCGGGCATTGGCCTTGGCGCGCATCAGCAGCATCTGGATATCATCGGGTGCTTCGCCCAGCGCCTCGCCAAGCGCCGCGATGGCGCTGTCATACTGCTCGAGGTCCAGCCGCACTTGCACCCGGTTGCGTAAACCCGGCCGGTAGCCTGGTTCCAGGGCCACCGCGCGATTGAAGTCGCGGATCGCGGCGAAAGGCTTGCCGAGCGCCAGTTGTGCCCGGCCACGGCCGTTCAGCGGCGCTGGCGCCCCAGGTGCCAGTTCGGCGGCCTTGGAGAAGTCAGCGATGGCCAGATCAGGCTGATCAAGCTGCATGTAAGCAATCGCCCGGTTGTTCAGAGCGCCAACAAATTTCGGCGCGAGCAGCAGGGCACGGTCAAAATCCTTGATGGCTTCCTGGGCGTTGTTGAGGGCCAACAGCACATTGCCGCGGTTGTTATAGGCGACCGCGAACTCTGGCACGAGGCTGATGGCGGCATTGAAGTCTTCCACCGAGGCCGGCAGATTGCCCAGCCGCCATAGCGCAACGCCACGATCGTTGAGCAGGCTGGCACGCCGTTCGCCGGCAACATCCTTGGCACTCAGCACGTCATCGAAGATGGCGCGCGCCCGCTCGAAGCGGCCAGCCGCCAATTCGGCGCCGCCCTCCTGTGCCCGCGCGCTCTGTGCCGGATCTGCCGCCCGGGCAGCGACATGGGGTGTTGCCGCGATTGTCACCAGCAGCAGCCACGCCGCCAGGGCCTGCCAACGGCAAGCCCAGATCAGCGACAGCATTGGACGCAGACAGCGGGGCTGCATGGGGTCGATGTCCACTTCTGATGTCTTCACCGGGCGTCACTGCCGCCGCTCAGCAGCATCATACTAGCTCTGTCCACAGGCCGCAGCAAATACCGCACCATCACCTAAGGGCACTTCGAACACTCGTCGCTGCAAACTCATTGGCATACTGGGTGGCGACTGCGTAGGGTGCAGAAGGCCTTCTGCAGGCCGTATCGCACCACGAACTGCCGTAGCGCCGGCCTCTGGTGCGATACGGCGAAGACGCCTTTCGCACCCTACGATGCCGCATACTGGATTGCGACCAGGTAGGGTGCGAAAGGCCTTCTTCAGGCCGTATCGCACCACGAACGGCCGTAGCGGCGGCCTCTGGTGCGAT
>JANNSA010000046.1:0-8352 GCA_031402115.1 Hyphomicrobiaceae bacterium
CACGATTGATGGTCGAGCGGGCGAGGCCGGTGATCTCGCTCACGATGGCGAGCGCTCCGTAGCCGGCCGCTTGCACTTCGTTGGCGGCGAACAAGCGCTGCCCCCGCTCATCGAGCTTGCAGCCCAACGTCTCCCAGCGCATTCTGATCCCATCCCGGTCGATCATGCCAGATGCGTACGACTGTTCGCGCCGCGCGAGAATCCCCCGAGTCGATCCGTCGCACGCCTACAAATCGCGATTCACTTATCGTTGAAGGTGTCCTTAGTCAGCGGCGACCGTGCGTCCCAGCGCACCAGCACCACCGCAGGCTCATCGTGAGCGCTGGCAATCAGGGCTGGCCACTCTAGGAGCGGTTCGCCGGGCTTGCGAGTGTTGGCCCAAACAGCGTCCATGCCGCCTTGCTGCCACATGGTGTTCATGCGTAGCGCGGTCGCCGCCGCTGATGCAAACAGACCGTCGGCTGGGGCGAAGGCGGCTTCATGGTGAGTGGTCGAACCACTGTCGGTGTGTGACGAAGGCCTGACGGTGTGTGACGAAGCTGCGGTGCGGTCGGCGATGAGGCGGTCAACATCAGAGTTCCTCCACCCGACTCGCCCTGCCGAGACTGCCACCGGCCCCGGCAAAGTCCCGCGCCTGACTTCACGGTCGACGGTGCGTGAGTTTACACCAAGCCGGTCGGCAAGGGCTGTCTTACCGACGAAAAAGTCAGCGTTCTCGGGGTTCTGCGCCATGGCTGGCATGATGAAGTGCTTCGCGGTTAACGGCAAGTGTCAGTCTGCAGAGCCGCGTTCGGTGTGTGCTTGGTGTGTGACGGGCCGCTGGTGAGTGTCTGGCGAGTGCGGCTAAGTCATTGAAAACATTGGTCGGAGTGGCAAGATTCGAACTTGCGACCCCCTGCTCCCGAAGCAGGTGCGCTACCAGGCTGCGCTACACTCCGATTGTCGTCCAGGCGCGACCGATTAGGCCAGAGGCGCGCTGGTTGCCGGGAGCGCCATATAGCCGTCAGCCTTGGCCCGATGCAAGGGGCATGACGCGCGGCTGGCGCGAGCCCGATCAATCCGGCCTTGCCGCCCCGCAATTGCGCGCATCGGCATACGGAATGGACACCGGCGGCTTGTCATCGACGGCGGGTCATGTATATCCACGAACGCCGCGTCAGCGGTGGTGGGGCGTCGCCAAGTGGTAAGGCAGCGGATTTTGATTCCGCCATCCCCAGGTTCGAATCCTGGCGCCCCAGCCAATCCAAGTCAAATGCGTGGCTTGCGGTTTTCCTGCGGCGCCCATTTCCGCTCTCCAAGGCTCATCAAGCAGCATACGCTCATTGCGTCAGCGGCCCAGCGCCGCGACGACCAGTTCTGCCGCAGCGCTGCCCGAGTACTGCTGCTGCCCGGTGATCAGGTTGCCGTCGCGCACCGCAAACGACTTGAACATTCCAGAAACGATAAAATTCGTATCATGCATTTTGCGCGCCTCCGCCTCGATCCAGAAGGGCTGGATGCGCTTGCCAACGAAAGCGTCGGTAAAGGCTTCTTCGGAATTGGCGAATCCCGTCCAGGTCTTGCCCGTCACGAGATGCTCGCCGCTCGATAGCTTGGTCCTGAGAAGAACGCACGTGCCATGGCAAACGATGGCGACGATTTTGCCGGCCTCGAATGCTGTTGCGATGAAGCTGTGGAGTGCGGTGTCGTCGATCATCGTCACCATGGGCGACTGCCCGCCAGTGACGAATATCGCGTCATATCTGTCAGGTGTTACCTCGGCGATAGATTTTGTGCCTTTGAGCAAAGCGGCATGCTGAGCTGACTTCTTGAAGCCAAGTGAGATTAGATCATGGGCGGAATATGCGGACTCGTCCTCGGGGTCAGAGAATCTGTCGGCCAGCAAATCGCCGCCCTTGGGGCTGATGATCTCAATCTCGTAGCCAGCTTCTTTGAAAGTCCAGTATGGATGGGTGAGCTCAGCCCACCAGAAGCCGATCGGCCAGCCTGTGGTTGGCGAGGTGCCGGCATTGGCGGCGATCATCAGGATCTTCTTCTTCGAATGGCTGTCAATGGCTGCGGTCATGGCCGTTTCCTTTCAGCGGGATTGTGACGAGGGATAGATGAAGCGGGCCAAGAGAGGCGTCAGCTTCGGCATGACGACGTAAGTCATCAGCAGGATCTGGATCGTTACGGTCAGCAGCACGCGCAAGGCGAGTGGCCAGCCGACCATCATCGGCCCGAGCGTGAGGTTGATGATCAGCACCAGACAAAACACCACCGCGATCAGCACGAGCGCCATGCGGTGCGGCGAGGGTTGCGGCACCTTGGTGCCTGATGGCGGGTCAAACCAGAATTCGAGCCCCGTCATCCGCTCCCAAGCGGCATCGGCGGCGAAGTGCTCTGCGCCCTCAAGCAACATTCGCGCCCGGAACCCGGAGTGCTCAAAAGCATCGAGCGATTCGAGGCTGTCGAAGCGGAAGACGCTGCGGTATTCGCCGCCGGCTTGAGCGGGGCGGTGGAACTCGGCACCGAGATACCCAGAATGACCGTGTGCTGCACCCTCCGTCAGCCGCTTCAGCCAGCTTTCATAGGCGGCTTCGTGGCCAGTCTTCACCTTCCGTCGCACCACAATGGTTACGGGATCATTCATGCCGAAACTGCCGCTAAGGCCCAGGTCCGGCCTTTGCCGCGGACGAGTGCCTGATTGATCCAGACCATTCCAAGCGGCTCAAGCAGACGTGATTTCGTGATGTCGCCAGCGTCCAGGGCGACGAAGCCCAGATCGGCCAACAGTTCAGCCACCGCTCCCTTTGCCGCGTCATCATTGCCGGCCATGAACATGACCGGACGATGCGGCATGCCCGCGTTGTCGGCCATAATCTCGGCACCGGCCTGATTCAGCGTTTTCACCACGCGGGCAGACGGAAGCCAGCCCTGCACAACCTCGCCGCCCGAGGTGCTGTGGCCAAGCGTCAGTCCGAGCGCACCATCGACCATTCCCAATGGGTTCATGCAGTCAATGACGATGGTTCCTGGCAGCGAGCCGAGAGACTTCACCACCAACTCGGCTGCTCCCCAGGGAAGAGCGAGGACGACGATGTCGGCATTGTTTGCCGCATCGGCTGGACTTGCAATGGCGGCGCCGGTTTCCAAGCCCAGCGCCTTGATCGCCACCGCCTCAGGATCGCGCACACCGATGGTGACCCCGTGGCCTTTGCCTTTGAGGCCCCTGGCGAGCGCGCTGCCAACATTGCCGGCACCTATGATCGCGATCCGCATTGGAATTTCCTCTTGCTTCATTCTGATGGCCCGAGATATGCAGGCAAATATAGAAATGATATCGAAAATACGTCATGACTGACTTAAGCAATTCGGAACTCAGACGACTTGATCTGACCTTGCTTTTGGTCCTTCTGGGGCTTGTCCGACATCGCAAGGCTGCGGATGTTGCAGTCGAGCTCGGACTCACGCAGTCCGCCATCAGCCAAGCGCTCAAGCGGTTGCGCGCCGTTTTCGGGGATGAACTGTTTTTGCGCCGTCCGCACGGGATGGAGCCGACAGCGACGGCGCTGGCCCTGGAAGCACCGGTAACGCGCGCGGTCGAGGCGTTGCGGGGAGCGCTTGGTCTTGCGAGGCAATTCGATCCAGGCGAAGCCAAAGGCATAATCCGTCTTGCGGCTCTCGACGCCGAACAGGCGGTCATCGTTCCTCGACTTGCGGCCAAGCTTCGCGTCACCGCCCCGGGCTTACGACTGTCCTTGCTGCCGTTTAGCCGGATGCCGGCCATTGAAGCCCTGAGCGACGGGCGCGTGGAGCTGTCACTTGGCTACCTGTGGGATGTGCCGGAAACCATTTCAGGCGAGAAACTATACGATGAGGGCTATCTGGTTGTGGGTTCACTCAGGGCCCTGCCGAAATGGCCAAAGGTCACGCTCAATGCCTACTGTGCGAGCGACCATATCCTGGTATCGCCGGCCGGCGACTTGCACGGTATCGTCGACGACAGACTTGAAGCGATGGGTCGCTCGCGCCACATCGTTCTTGGTCTGCCCGCATTTCTTCCCGCCCTGGCCGCCGCCGCATCGTCGGACGCACTTGTCACGCTACCGTCGAGCATCGCCCATGCGTTTGCGAAGGGCTTCGGACTTGTTATCGCCGAACCGCCATTGGACCTCAGGCGCTTTGCCATTTCGGTATACTGGCATCGCCGTAATGATCGCGACCCGCAAACACTGTGGCTGAGAGAACAACTTGGCACTCTCGGCCAATCACCGCCAGCGTTCACCTCAACACCGGCGCCCGTTCAGGCTGGCTCCGGCAAGCGGCGATGATACGGCATCGACAAACCGCATCGCAGTTTGCGGTTTCGCTCAGGCGCCCCAGTCTGGATTTACCCCTTGCGTGCCCGCCGCCAGCTGCTTAGCCCTTGTCGTCACATGGGGTAGGATTGCATGGCTGGGACTGCGGACACCAACACGTCAGAACCAGCTATCGCCGTGGCTGGGCTCGGCAAAACCTATGGCGCGGTGACGGCGGTTGAGTGCGTCGACTTCGCCATCGCACCGGGTTGTATGGCAGCCTTGCTCGGCGGCAATGGCGCCGGCAAGACGACGACGCTCGCAATGTTGCTCGGGCTGGTGGTGCCGAGCCGGGGGACGGCGCACATTCTTGGCGCTGACATGGCGCATGACCGGGCGCGCGTGTTGCACCGGATCAACTTCCAGAGCCCCTATGCCGATATGCCGATGCGGCTGACGGTACGACAGAACCTGACTGTCTATGGCAAGTTGTATGGCCTGACAGACCTTGCCGGGCGCATCCAGGCGCTGGCGGCGGAGCTGAAGCTGGAGGAGCTGCTGGACCGGCGCTCGGGGCGCTTGTCGGCGGGTCAGAAAACCCGCGTCGGCTTGGCCAAGGCACTGCTCAACGCACCGGAAGTTCTGCTGCTCGATGAGCCGACCGCCTCGCTCGATCCCGATACCGCCGACTGGGTGCGCACGGCGCTGGAGCGCTACCGGGCGGAGCGCGGCGCGACCATCCTGATCGCGTCGCACAATATGGCTGAGGTGGAACGGCTGGCTGACCGGGCGATCATGTTGAACCAGGGCCGGGTGGAAGCCGATGGCACGCCCGCTGAGCTGATCCGCCGCTATGGCCGCGACACGCTGGAGGACGTGTTCCTCGATATCGCGCGCGGACGGCGGAGCGGACGCACTGAGGCGGATCGCATCAGCGACGCGGAGCCGGCGTCATGAAGGATCACATGCCATCTGCCGCCAGCAGCGCGCCGCCCAAGCCCTTCACGGCGATCGGGCCGCAAACCGGGCTCTCGGCCAGCGCCAGGCGGATCAGCGCCATGGTGCTGCGCTCGTGGTATCTGATGCGCTCGTCGCTGCCGCGCGCGCTGGAACTGGTCTATTGGCCGTTCCTGCAATTGCTGACCTGGGGGTTTCTGCAGAAGCACTTGAGCAGCACTGACAATCCAGCAGTGATCGCCGGCGGTGTGCTGATCGGCGCGATGTTGCTTTGGGATGTGTTGGTGCGCAGCCAGCTGGGACTGTCGATCGCATTCCTTGAGGAAGTCTGGTCGCGCAATCTCGGCCACCTGATGATGAGCCCGCTCAGGCCCAATGAGTTTGTTGCCGGCCTGTTCATCGTCAGCCTGATCCGCATGGCGATCGGCCTCGTGCCAGTTGCGCTGCTGTCCTATTGGTTCTTCGGTTTCAATGTGTTCGCCATGGGCTTGCCGCTGGTGCTGTTCTTCGCCTGCCTGACGTTGACCGGCTGGGCGCTTGGCCTGGCAACCACGGGCGCCGTACTGCGATTTGGGCTGGGCGCCGAAGGCATTGTCTGGTCGGCGGTGTTTGTGCTGCTGCCGATCTGTTGCGTCTACTATCCGGTCGCCACCTTGCCGGGTTGGCTGCAACCCGTGGCACTGGCGCTGCCGCCGACCTGGGTGTTCGAAGGCATGCGGACGCTGCTGCTGGAGGGTCAGGTGCGCTGGTCCCATATCGGTGTGGCGCTGCTGCTGAACCTGATCTTCATGGCAATCGGTTACGCCATCTTCCGCTATTTCCTGCACCAAGCGCGCGTCAGCGGCACCCTGCTGCAATCCGGCGAGTAGCGGGCGTTTGCCAAGCTCTCGCCGACGTACAGTTGCAAGCCGGGCACTCACCAACAGTTTTTCCACAGGGTTAGCGAGCTGCGAAGCCCGCGATTAAGGGCCCGTGATCCTTGGCGAATCGGGGATTAATTGATACGCTTCCGCACCGAATTGGGAAACAATATGTCCCTGCGGTCGACGGCCTCGGAAACAGGTGGGGCACCTGTCTCGAGAGCGCCCGTTGGACCACGACGGGGATCATGCCGGACGCGCTGCCATTCGCAGGCAGTCGACTGGTACCCTCGGGAGTCGAACGGGGGATTGCCTTGCTCTATCATTGGTTCGAGATGGGACAGGCGGCAGTCGGCCCAGCCCGCGCTGCGGCCGGGGCCGCGCAATTGCTGCTGAACAACCCGTTTAACCCGTTCGCACACACGGCGATGGGGCGTAGCACGGCGGCCGCTTGCGTGTTGTTTGAGCGCACGACGCGCCGCTACGGCAAGCCGGGTTTTGAGCTGACGACCACGCGTAGTGGCGGCCAGTCGGTGCCGGTCAGTGAACACGTGGTCTGGGAGACGCCATTTTGCCGGCTGGTGCGCTTCGCGCGGCATCGTAGCGGGGCAGCCGACAGCAAGAGCAGCGATCCGCGCATTCTGATCGTGGCGCCAATGTCGGGGCATTTCGCGACGCTGCTGCGTGGCACCGTGCAGGCGCTGCTGCCAACGCATGAAGTGTTCATCACCGACTGGGTCGACGCCCGCCAGATACCCATTGATGCGGGACGGTTTGATCTCGATGGCTACATTGATCATGTAATCGCCATATTGCGGCTGTTTGGCGGCGATGTGCATGTGCTGGCGGTGTGCCAGCCGGCTGTGCCGGTGCTGGCCGCCGTCGCACGGCTGGAAGCGGATGGTGATCCGGCCGCACCGCGCTCGATGGTGCTGATGGGCGGCCCCGTTGATACCCGCGTCAACCCGACCGTTGTTAATAAGCTGGCACAGGAGCGCGGCACGCAATGGTTCCGCCGGAACGTGATCACGACAGTACCGTGGAACCATTCGGGTCGCGGCCGTGATGTATATCCAGGCTTTCTACAGTTGTCGGGCTTCATGACTATGAACCTTGATCGCCATATAAAGGCCCACAAAGATCTCTTTATTCACCTAGTGCGCGGCGACGGCGATTCGGCGGTCAAGCACAAAGAGTTTTATGATGAATACCTGGCTGTCATGGATTTGACTGCGGAATTCTTCTTGCAAACGATCGAGACAGTCTTCGTGAACCATGACTTGCCACTCGGACGCATGCTGCATCACGACCGCAAGCTCGACTTCCGGGCGATCCGGAGGACGGCGCTGATGACGATCGAGGGCGAGAACGATGATATCACTGGCCGTGGCCAATGCGAGGCGTCGCACACGATTTGCGCTAGCCTGCCACGCAACCGGCGCTTGCATCTGCTGCAACCAGGCGTTGGTCATTACGGCATCTTTAACGGCTCACGCTTCCGCCGCGAGATCATGCCGGCCATGACGCAGTTTATGGCGCGATTTGAACCCGCGGATGGCGCTGCCAGACCGATAGCGGAGAGCTTAAGTAAGCCCGTGACGCGCGGCACGGGCGATGCATGGCATGCCTTCGCCGAGCACGCACCGTGGCCCTGGACGGCTGCACGACCGGTTACACAAGAGCCGCAGCGCGAAGTCTCCCGCGCGCGAACCAAATCTGTCCCGCCCCGTCAAACCAGCGCCAACCCCTGACCGCAGAGCCGTAACCTGAACATGCCCCACCGGATCGTCCGCTCCTGGTCGCTGCCCGCCGCCACCGCCCGGCAGGCCCATGCCGCAATCGCCGCCGGCATAGGTAAATCCGGCAAGGGCAAGGCAGGTGTTACGCGTGTACGCGTCAAGCCATCCGGGACGCGTACCCCCGAGGATATCACCATCAAGGGGTTGGAGACGCCCGTGCAGGTGCGCCGGCATCCGGCGGCCCGGCGATTAACCCTGCGCGTCAGCCAGGTCAAGCGCGAGGCCGTGCTGACCATGCCCAATGGCAGCAACTTCCAGGAAGCCGCGCGTTTCGTGGCGCAGCACATTGAATGGCTGCGGCAGAAGCTGGAAGCCATGCCGGAGCCGATCAGCTTCCGTGATGGCGGCGTGATTCTGTATCGCGGCAGCTATCACCGCATCGAGTTCATGGGTCCGACCCGGCACACCAAGATCGCCTGGACGGAAGGCACGCGCGAGGCGCAGCGCCTGCTGAAG
>JANNSA010000047.1:0-2096 GCA_031402115.1 Hyphomicrobiaceae bacterium
CGCCAGCCGAGCGCTTCAGCACCCCATGCCGTCAACGGCCAACCGATGGTACTGGCAAATCCAGCAATCAGCGTGATGCCGGTGATCGCGCTTCGCGCCGTTTCGCCATAGATCCGGCCCAGGGTTGCAAATGCCGTGTCGTATAGCCCCAGCCCCATGCCCATTCCGAGCACGATCCAGGCCATGGACAGCGACAGTGGACCTTGCGCGACAGCCAGCAGCACCAGCCCGGCCGCAAAAATGAGATTGGAGACGGCAAGCACGCCGCGTCCGCCGAGGAGATCGATGGTGCGGCCGACACGCGGGCCGAGCAATCCGGATATCGCCAGCGAGATCGAGAATGCCGCGAAGATCCAGGTCGTCGAAACCCCTGTGTCCCGCGCCATCCTGTCAGCGATGATCGCCGGCAGGTAGTAGCTCGACGCCCAAGCTAGGGTCTGGGTCGTTCCGAGCGCGAGGACGATGGGAAACTGTCTTGGCGCGTCAGGCATGCATAAGCGATCTGCTGGGCTGCGCAGCAACGCCCAGCACGATAGTGAATGCCGCCGCCACCACAAAAAGCCAATACCCCGCCGACGGAGACCATATGAATGGCAAGGGACCCGCGGCTGCCCCGGCAACTCCTACGGCGAATGTCACGCCGCGGATACTTCCCAGATGCTTTGTGCCGAAAGCCTGCCCAAGACCTGCTGAACTCACGAGTTGCAGTACGCCTATGGTTGCGCCGAGCGACATACCATAAGCCAAGCCACCTGCAATCGTTGGCGTTGCAGAGACGCAACCGACCGTAAACATCAGCAAAGCAAGTCCAAGAAGCCCAGTCGGGCGCGCTCCAAAGCGATCGACGAACCTGCCGGCGATAAGTGTGGCGATTGCCTGCGCGACCGTAATTGCGCCGAGCAACTGTATTCCTCGTTCTCGACCGATGCCGGTCGCCAACATGACGCGGCTATGGTCCAGCAGAAGCGCCGTTCCAACAGCATTCACTAGGCAACCGATCAGGACGAGATACCAAAAGATCTTGGTTCGTGCGCTTTCCTTCAACGTCAAATCTACAACGTTCGAAGTCGTGGGTGCGCTACCCGGATGACCAAAATCACACAGAGAGTCATCATCTGATTTGTTGCGAAAGAACAGAAGCCCAATCGGCAACATTACAACGACGACGGCACCACCGAGCATCAAATAAGCTGCTCGCCATCCCTGCGCTTCGATGATTGCTTCGGCAATTTGCGGCAGGATCATCCCGCCCAAGGCGAGGCCCATCATCGCGAAGGCCGTCATGCTGCCGCGCAAACGATCGAACCACAAATTGATCATATGCAGGCTGACAAGGCTAAGGCCGCCGATCGCTGCGCCGCGCAGCAGCACAAACCCAACGACCAGTGACCAATGCCCCCGAGCACTACTCATCGCCACGCACGCCAAACCGACCGCAAGCGCTGTAGGTACTATGAGAACTCGCGGTCCATGGCGGTCAACGATACGGCCGACATAAGGTGCCGGGAGGATTCCTAACAGTGTCCCGATACTGTACAGCAACAGCACCTGACCTCGGTCAATCCCAAGATCCGCTGCTATAGGATCGATGAAAGATGTCACGCCGACGGTCTGTCCCGGCGTTGTCATGAATACGCCGATCATAGCTGCACCGGCCACGGACATGCCTTGGTACAATTTCGAGTTTATTGCCGCATTCATCATTGACCTGTGTGCTTGTAGTTTGTGCTGAAGAGGCTACCCGCAACAGGGCAATGTTGACTTGTTCGAATCCAAGGATGCTTGCCCCATCGCTTTGGATGCGATGCTTCCGCACCCCGGTAATCCTGCTGCCTTGGCGCTGGCATCATCGACGCAACAGGCGTCCACGCCTTTCGGGGCTGGTCCGCCACAGCAGTCCATTGCACCGGCATCAGCCGACGGGCCTGGACCATTGCAGACGCCCGTCTCCGGCAAAACCAACTCAACGCGGGCTGCTGCCTCGTGGTCGCCGGCAATCTCCGCAACGATCGAACGCACCTGTTCGTACCCGGTGATCATCAGGAATGTCGGTGCGCGGCCGTACGATTTCATGCCAGCAAAATAGAAGCCGGGTT
>JANNSA010000048.1:0-1643 GCA_031402115.1 Hyphomicrobiaceae bacterium
ATGGCCGTGCCGGCGGCCTGCATGCCCTGGGGCATGAACTTCGCCACATCGTGCGCGCCGTGCAGGCCGAGCGACGACATGCCCAGCCGCTGCTCGGCGATGTCACTGGCCTTGTCATAGGCACCGCGCGCCAACTGATCCTGGATCTCGGCCAACGCCAGCAGGTGATCCCGCATGTTGGCCAGGGTGTGCATGCGCAGCATCTCGGGAAACTGGACCATCACGCGTGTATCGGCGGCCGGTGCCGCGTGGTCCACTGTGGCTTGGCTCGGTTGATGGACATGTGCGCCATGGTCGCCTGAGGGCGCGGCGCAGCCCGCCAGGATGGCCACCATGGCAGCAGCCCAGAACTTCATGGGCCGCGAAGGCCCGGAACGATGACGTTTCATGCCAGCATGTTGCCGGGACGGCACTGCCGGTGCATATGATTCAAGTCATACGACCAGGATCATCATCTTTCGCCAGGTGCAGCCGCGATCCCTCGCGGGCGATGACCCCGTCCTTCTGCATCCTGGCCAGGGTCCGGTACAGCGATTCGTGCGTCAGGCCCAGCCTGCGCGCGAGGTCCTTGAGCGAGCCGGTGATCTCCAGTTCGCAGCACGAGCCCCGGCCCTCGGAAAGCAGCAAATGCCGGATGCGTTCTTCGGCGCTGCGCAACGACAGGCGTTCGACGCGGGCCCGCGCCGTGCGCAGTTGCGCTGCCAGCAGCGCCATCCAGGACCGCGCGAAATCGGGGTCGTCCGCCAGCAGGCGTTGGAAGTCGGCCTTCGCGGCCTGCAGGACCACGCTCGGCTGGGACGCGACCGCGTCGCAGTGGTAGCGCGAGCTGTCGAGTGAGGCTTCGGCCAGGAACTCGCCGGGGCGGGCGTCGTGAAGCACCACCTCCTCGCCCTGGCGGCCGTGCCGCACCAGGCGCACAGCCCCTTCTTCTACGAAGTGGATGCACCGCGGTGGCGTACCGGCCCGGAAGAGCTGCCGCGTCGCACCAAGCTCGAGCCGGGAGACACATGGCTGCAGCGCGATTGGAAAGAGGGGGTGCCTGGACAAATTCATGTCGTCGATTCTGGGGACTGGGGCGCGGCCTGATCCAAGCTTGGCGCACCCGCAGATTCAGTGGCCGTGCCGATGGTGCGCGTCAGGGAAATGCGCGTGCGCGCGGGTCAGGGGCTCGTGCCGATGCGGGTGCGAGTGGCGGCCAGCGACGGGGCCCCCTGGATGATCGTGCTGGTGGTGCACGTCGTGTTCGTGCTAGTGGTCGTGCTCCTCGGCATGGTGGGCGTGAGCATGGGCATGCTTCTCGGTCAGATGCAGCCACACGCCTGCGGTCATCAAGGCACCCGCCAGCAGCAGACCGGGCGTGACCGGCTCGCCAAGCCAGGCTACGGCGAGCGCTGCGCCAAAGAAGGGTGCCACAGAAAAGTACGCTCCCGTGCGCGCGGTGCCGAGGTGCCGCAGCGCCACGACGAATAGGGTCAGGCTGATGCCGTAGGCCACCAGTCCGAGGAGCAATGCCCCGGCCAGCCAAGGTGCTGGCGGCAATGCCGCGCCGATCGCCAGCCCAAGTGCCAGGTTCACGCTGCCCGCGACCAGCCCCTTGATCGACGCGATCCACGTCGCGTCGGCGAGCGCCACTTTGCGGGTCA
>JANNSA010000049.1:0-7142 GCA_031402115.1 Hyphomicrobiaceae bacterium
GGCCCTTGAGCCGGCTGGTGTCGCGATTCTATAGCATGGTGCCCTGGTAGAGCCCGCACGGCCGCAACACCCGCTGAATTTCCGCGATCGCCTTGGCCACGATCGCGTGGTCGCCATGATAGATGACATTGAAGGATAGCACGTAGTCGAAGCTGCCATCGGCATAGGGCAGTTCGGTCATCATCCCTTCGCGCGCGGAAATGGCGAGGCCGCGCTCTGCCGCTTCACCTTGCATGTGGGCGATGCCGACGGCGCTGCCGTCCAGCGCATGCGTCTCAAAACCCAGCCCCGCCAGCATCAGCGCATGACGGCCGACCCCGCAACCGAGGTCGAGCGCGACCTTGGCGCCGCGCTGGCGGGCGATGCCAGCCCACTCGGCAACGTCGGCTTCCGGCGCGGTCCAGCCGGCGCGGCCCGCTTCGGTTTGCCAGTTGGTATCCCAAGCACGATGGGCGGTGTCAGTGCGGTCCATATCGGATCCCGTGGTTCTTGTTGCTGCTCAGATGATCTTGGAGCGGACCCAGTCGCTGCCGCGTTCGACGGCAACAACGAGGATCAGCAGCATCAGGATGATAGTCAGAGCCTGATCATAGTCGAACAGGTCGAAGGCGACTTTGAGGTCAACGCCAATACCGCCGGCGCCGACCAGACCGAGCGCTGCCGAGCCGCGCACGGCCTTTTCCAAGGCGAACAGCGAGGTTGCCGTGAACGACGGCATGGCTGCCGGGATGACGGCAGAGAAGATAATGCCAAGCTTCGAGGCGCCCAGTGCCGACAGCGCTTCGCGCGGGCCCTTGTCGGTCTCCTCCATCGCTTCCGCGAAGAAGCGGCCGGCAAAGCCGATTTTATCGACGGCGATCGCCATCACACCGGCGGCTGGCCCGAGCCCGACGATGATGATGAAAATGATCGCCCAGACCAGATCAGGGATCGTGCGGAAGAAGGCGATGAGGCCGCGAGCAAGCGTGCGCACGATCGGATGCGGCGACAGACCATCGGCAGCGAGGATCGCCAGCGGCAGCGACAGAACGAGGCCGATCGCCGCCCCGGCGATCGCCATCTGCAGCGTCTCGACGAGCTTCCAGAACACCCGGTCAATGCGGCTGACATCCGGCGGCCACATCGTCATGAACAGCCCGGACGGCGCGAACAGCCGTTCAATGCCGCGCGCCAGACCATCGAGTTTCGGCGCTGTGCCTTGAAGACTCCAGACGACCAGCACGGCGACGGCGACCCAGACAACGTACTCAAGGAGCGACTGCCGCTCGAAGCGGGGAATCGTCCGTGTTGGGGCGGGCCGCACCGTCCCCGTCATGGCCGCACCACGGTGAAGAAATCGCGCAGCGCTTCCGCACTGGCACGGCGCGACGCAATGTCGAGGGCGACGTGGCCTTTGGCGAGGCCGACGATGCGGTCGGAATAGCTGATGGTGTGCTCCAGCCGATGGGAAATGACGATCAGCGTCAACCCCTTATCTCGGGTAAGATTGTAGAGCAGCTGCATAACCTCTTCGCCCGCCTGCGGATCGAGGCTGGCATCGGGTTCGTCGGCGAGCACCAGCTCCGGCCGCTGCATCAGCATGCGGGCGATGGCGACCCGCTGCGACTGACCACCCGACAGGCTATCCGAGCGCTGCGCGGCATGATCGGCGAGGCCGACGGCGTCGAGGCAGGCCATGGCCTCGGCTCGGACATCGGCGCTGGCGAGCGACTGCATCCAGGTCCGCGGGCCGCTCAAGCGCGACTGCGCACCGTGCACGACGTTGGTGAGGGCAGACAGACGCGGCACCAGATTGTGTTTCTGCCAGACCACACCGGCCCGCGACCGGAACCGGCGAAGCCCCGCGCCACGCAATGCCGTGACCTCGGTGCCCAGAATCGTGATGCGGCCAGCGTCCGGCTCGACCAAGCGAACGAGGCACTTCAGCAGCGTTGATTTGCCGGTGCCGTTGGCGCCGATCAGCGCCACTGCGGTGCCGGGGGTTATGTCGATATCGATGCCGGCGAGCACCGGGCGCCCCGAAAACGCCTTGACGAGGCCCGCGACGGCGATCACGGGCGCCGCCTTGGCGACGCCCGTGTCCAGTTGCGGCCCGGCGAACTGGCTGAAGTCGGTTGCCAGGCTCAAGCGGTTCACTCGCCGAGGATCTTGGAGAACTCAGTGACGCCGACGTTCTTGTACATCGCACGCACGAGGTCATAGTTCTTGTCGGTAACGTCAGCGGTGAAGCCGCCGCCGACGTACTTGACATTCTCTTCCGAAGTGGTGACGGCGGCGAGCAGGTCGGCGCCCTTTTCGGTGAAGGTCTTACGGACCGTGGCGACGACTTCCGGCGTCACTTTTTCCGAGGCCAGCAACAGGTCGTTCGGCAGTTCGGGACCCTTGGCAATGACGCGGAACTTCTGGTCGGTGAACTTCGCGGTGATGCGGTCGAGGTGCGTGCGGTTCATGCCGATGGCGGCGATGTCGCCCTTGATCATCGCTTCGACGGCGGTGTTGAGCTTCAGGAACACCGGCTCGACGTCGGTGCCGTAGACCACGCCAGCTTCGGCCAGAATGGTTGCCGGGCCGAGGTGCTGCGAGGTCGACCCGATCTCGCCGAACGAGACCTTCTTGCCCTTGAGGTCAGCAAGCGCCTTGGCCGGGCTGCCATCAAGGACAACGATCTGCGAGTAGTAATCGGGCCGGTTCCAGGTGACGACCGGCTGTGCCTTGAGGCGGGCGTTGAATACGACGTACTCGGCCGGACCGGTCAGCACGAAGTCGACCTGATCGGCGGCCATGGCCTCAACCGCAATAGTGCGGCCCGACACCGGGAAGAACTCGACGGAGAGACCCGAGGCCTTCTCGAAGGCGTCCTTGAACGGACCCATTTCCTTCTGCAGCGACTCGAGACCGTCGATGTCGGTGACCGCAAAGCGGATCTTATCGGCGGCAAGAGCCGGCGCTGTGACAACCGACAGCGCGGTAAGCGCGACGGCGAAAAACTTGGCGAAACTGTGCACGGGTTGACCCTCCTGAGCGACGGAACCACGGGCTACGTGGGCCTGACAGGACGCTTCCCACCACAGTCGTATGACAGGCGAATGAAGCCGAGCCGGCACGCCACCGCCGGTTGGCGACCCAGCGTCGAGGCCGCAGTCAATTGTCGTCAGCCTCTTGCAACAGAGAGCGCAGGGCCAGTCGCGGCGCTGAGCTTCGAAAACAGCATGCCCGCACATTCTACCCATGGACTTGGCCAAGGGTTCCCTGGGTTTCCAGAGGTCGACGATGTCCTCTGCCGGGCTTGATCGGAGCGGCGTGCCGCAGTTGCTGCAATTCCCGATGCCGCCGATCCGAGTGTTTGGCCGCCGCCTGATCACCTGGCGTGTGTTCTTCCGTCGCAGACTCGATCAGCACCGCGTCATGACACCGCTCAGCCAGTTCGAGCGCCACTGCAACTGCGCCGAGATAAACGTTCGCGCGCCTCCAGCGTTGACCGCCGCCGGAGTCGGAGGCCAGGCCGGGAGCAGTGGCTTCCGTCACGATAAAAACGCAGCTGTTTCAGATATTTACGTGCCAGTGTTGGCGGAGAGAGTGGGATTCGAACCCACGAGACCCTTGCGAGCCCACACGCTTTCCAAGCGTGCGCCTTCAGCCACTCGGCCATCTCTCCGTAACCCAAGAAGACGCGCACTATACTGATCGCACCGAGGCTTGCAACGGGCTTGCGGCGGTTCGCGGGGACAGTCTCAATCGGCCGTGAGCAGCGCCAGCATGCGGGGGTTGATGAACAGCCTTTCGCGGCCGACCTGGCGGGTCTCCAGGATGCCGGCTTGCGCCAGCTGGTGCAGGTAGACGGACGCTGATTGGCGTTGCGCGATGCCGGCCTCGACGACATCGGCGATCCGGCAACAGGGCATGGCAAACACCAGCTCCGCCGGCTAAATCTATAGTCATCGACACGTTGAGCGGCCAGATACGTGCGCGCCAGGGGGCCACACTACCCCATCCCAGTCCGCCACCTAGTTTGCAAATCAGCCAGGGCCGTGCATAGGGTTAAGACTTGAAGTGCATAGGCGACCTGACGGACTGGGGCGGTCGCTCGCACGAACGGGCGCGAACGGGGAGCCGAGCATGGCTGACGCAACCAATGTCGTGATCGGCAAGAGTTTCAAGGACGATCAGCCGCTTAAGGACGAGTTGCTTGATCTCAAGCTCGCCAACCGGCACGGGCTGATCACCGGGGCTACAGGCACTGGCAAGACCGTGACGTTGCAGGTGCTGGCAGAGGGTCTGTCGCGTCAGGGCGTGCCGGTGTTCGCCGCCGACATCAAGGGTGACCTGTCCGGCTTGTCGCAAGTCGGCGTGCCCAAGGACTTCCTGACGGCGCGGGCGCAGAAGATCGGCATGGCCGACTACACCCAGAGTGCCTTCCCGACGCAGTTCTGGGACCTGTTCGGCAAGCAGGGTCATCCAGTGCGCACGACGTTGCTCGGCATGGGGCCCTTGCTGGTGTCGCGCCTGCTCGACCTCAATGACGTGCAGGAAGGTATCATCAACATTGTCTTCCGCGTTGCCGAAGACGAGAACCTGCCGCTGGTTGATCTTGATGACCTGCGCGCGCTGTTGTTCAACGTCTCGCAGCGTGGCGATGCCATCTCGCAGAAGTATGGCAATGTCGCGAAGACCTCAGTCGGCGCCGTGCAACGCCAATTGCTGGTGCTGGAGCAGCAAGGCGGCGCCCACTTCTTCGGCAAGCCGGCGCTTGATATCGAAGACTTCATGCGCACCGACAGCGACGGCCGTGGCTTCATCAACGTGCTGGTTGCTGACCAGCTGATGCAGAGCCCGCAACTCTACGCCACCTTCCTGCTGTGGCTGATGTCCGAGCTGTTCGCCAAGTTGCCCGAGATCGGCGACCCGGTGAAGCCGAAGCTGGTGTTCTTCTTTGACGAGGCGCATCTGCTGTTCGATCAGGCGCCCGACGCGCTGCTGCAGAAGATCGAGCAAGTCACACGGCTGATTCGTTCCAAGGGTGTCGGCGTTTACTATGTGACGCAAAACCCACTCGACGTGCCCGATAGCGTCTCCAGCCAACTCGGCAACCGGGTGCAACATGCCTTGCGCGCCTTTACGCCGCGTGAGCAGAAGGCAGTGCGGGCAGCGGCAGAGACGTTCCGGCCGAACCCGGACATCGACACGGCGCGCGTTATCATGGAACTCGGTGTCGGCGAGGCGCTGGTTTCCACGCTGGAAGGCAAGGGCACGCCGAGTATGGTGCAGCGGACCTTGATCCGCCCACCCGCCGGCCGGCTTGGCCCGGTCACACCAGCAGAGCGACAGGCGGTGATCAATGCCAGCCCAATCGCCGGCAAGTATGAGAACAAGGTCGTAAAGAAGGCGGCTGGAGCGGCTAGGGCGGAGCCGCGTGGCTTGCCCGAGATTGGCCCGAAGGGCGGCAAGTCCGTTGAAGCAGGCGTTGAAGGCGGGCTTGAACAACGTGGCGAGTTCCGCGTGCCGCCGGCGCCTGGCAATCCGAACTACAACCCCGCGCCCCGGCAAGCGGGCCGCGCCCCGGCAAAGCCAACCCGTCAGACCGAGGGCGAGGCGTTCCGCAAGTCGATGTGGCGCTCGCTCGGCACCGCTGCGGGCCAGATCGTCGGCGCCGTCGTCAAGGGCATGATGGGCGGGCGGCGGTAACAAGCCGAGCGGGGAGCCCTTGCGAGCTCCCCGTTGAATTCAGTTCCAGCCTACTGCAAACCGCTGTTCCTCAATCCTCCTGGATCAGGACGATGGCGTTACCGGCGCCGTTCTGGCTGGTTTTGGCCTTGTTCTTCGAGCCGGTCTGGACAACGCCGACAGCGTTGTCGTTGCCATTTTGGCTGGTCTTAGCGCTGTTAAGGACGCCGGACTGGCTGACGCCGGTCAGATTGCGCTTGCCGTTCTGGTCCGTATCAGCCGAGTTGCCGATGCCAGCCTGGCCGATCGCGGCGCGGTTCTTGCGGCCATCTTGCGTGCTGATCACGGTGTTACCGATGCCGGTCTGGAAGACGCGCAGTTTGTTCTTCTTGCCCTTCTGGCCGCCACCGACGCCGTTCAGCAAGCCGAACTGTTCGATCGTGGCGCTGTTGCTACCGGCGTGCGCGGCAGTGGTGACCATGCCGAAACCAACCGAGGCGATGAGGGCGGAGGCGATCAGGGTGGCGAAGGGCTTCATGGTAACTCTCCTTGGGGGTGACTGAGCGATCAGATCCAGTTGTTTCTCTTGTCTGCTGCGGTTCCAACCGCGCTGCATGACCGTTGTTTTAGACTCCGCGTCTTGAACCAACCCTGAACCAACCATTTATCTTCCATTCATCTCCAATTTTTCTTCCTGCGGCGCATGTTTATTTCACCGCCCACTGTTTTTCCTCAGCTTTTTCAAGCCATGCCGGAAACGCAAACGGGGAGCCAAAGCTCCCCGTTTCTTCAAGTGGCTGAGACGGCTGAGCGTCAATCCTCCTGGATGATGACGACGCCGTTGCCAGCGCCGACCTGCACGACGTCAGCGCGGTTGCGGTTGCCAGTCTGATCCGTATCGACGCTGTTGCCGACGCCGATCTGCGTGACATTGGCCTTGTTGCGCTTGCCGTCCTGGGTGTTGATTGAGCTATTGCCAAGGCCGATCTGCAGAACGTTCAGGCGGTTCTTCTTGCCCTTCTGGCCGCCACCGACGCTGTTGAACAGGCCGAATTGGTCGATACGGGCCTTGTTGCTGCCGGCATGCGCAGTGGTGATCATGCCAAAACCAAGCGAGGCGACAACGGCCGATGCGATCAGGACTTGAAACGACTTCATGGTACTCTCCTTGGGGGGTTCTGAGGTTGGATCCAGAGTGTTTTATGTTTCGGCTCATGCACTTGATACAGTGCATGTCAGTGCTTTTACGCACTCCGATTTGAATTCCCCATGAACCTTTCGTTTATCTTCCGTTCATATTGGCAATTGTTCCGGACCCGTGTTTTCTCGCCGCCATGGTGGGGTGCGAAAGGCTCCTTGGCCGTATCGCAGCAGCGGCGGATGCGGGTCACGATGCGCACTCCGGGTTGCTGTGGCAATCGTGCGCGCCCCTGGGGTGCCGGCGCTCGTCGCGCGATAGTGCGATACGGCCCAAACGACCT
>JANNSA010000050.1:0-2115 GCA_031402115.1 Hyphomicrobiaceae bacterium
GTCCGGACCGACGTCGCGGCCCCTGCGCGTCGGGCTCGTGTTCATCGACGCCCACGGCGACATCAACACGCCCGAGACCACGTTGAGCGGGATGCTGGGGGGGATGCCGGTGGCCATTTCCGCGGGGCTCTGCCTCAACCGCCTTCGCTTGAAGTCGGGTCTCGATCCGGCCCTTCCCGAGTCGCACATCGTCTTGGGCGGGGTCCGCGACACCGATCCCCTCGAGCAGAACCTCCTCGACCGGTCCGCGGTCGAGTTCCTCTCCGTCGACGACATCCGGACGCGGTCGGCCAGCATCGATCGTCCCGCCGGCGCGGCGGTTGCCATTGAGTTGCTGGATGAGTAAAGCGCGACTGCCAGACGATCGCAAAGGGAGTGCAGAATCGCCGGCAACAAAGAGCTACGAAAGCGGCTGCCTGTGCGGCCACATCCGGTTCACAGCGGCAGGCCCGGCGCTGAACCCGCACACTTGTTCCTGCACGATATGTCAGCGCCATTCGGGTGCTGCCGTGATCGCCTGGGTAGAGTTTCCGCGCGACGCCGTGACCTGGAGCGGACCCGGAGCCGCGCCCGCCACCTGGCGTTCCTCCGCCGCGTCATCGCGCGCGTTCTGCCCAGCCTGCGGCAGCACGATCGGCGCGATCGACGACAAGCCCGTTGTCGCGCTGGTGCTGGGTTGCTTTGACAAGGGCAACGGGCGCGAGCTGGCGCCAATAGCCCACTCCTTCGTCACCAAGCGGCCGAGCTGGTGGAGGCGCGTTTTCGCTGGCGTGGCTTTGCCGTCAGGCTGACGGTCCAATGGGCCTGTCGCTGGCTATGTCTCACCGAGTTCATCCGCCATCGCGACCAGCCGCACGATCGTGTTGATAGTGCGCGCGGTGCCGGCGGCAGCTGCCGGGATGCGCAGCTTCGACCAGCCCTGGCCACTAGGAAAGCGCACATAGACTTCGCGCATGCCAAGTCGCAAACGCTCATCGCGGATGCCAACGGCGTGCTCCAGCGCATCGGCGGGGTGGGGCCACGTCAAGGAAGATCGCCACGGTGCGGCTTGGCTCCGCCTCAGGGAACGGATTGCCCGCCAGCACCGCCGCCATCTCCGCGCCGGTGCGGATGATGACGCCAACCGGCTTGCCGGCACGAGCCAGCAACCGCGCCTCCATTGAGGCCTTGGCTCCAGCGGGCGACGCTTCCGTGGCGAACACAACATTGCCGCTGGCACTATAGGTGCGCACATGATGCAAGCCGGCATCCCGGCACAGCACGGCAAGTTCCGCCATCGGCACCTTTCCGGTGACAGCGACATTGTCGGTGCGCAGCAGGGCGATGGTTGGGGTCATGGGCTTTGGATTGTGCCAATGATTGAAGGGCTCACGTGGCTCAACTATGCCGCCGCAGACTTGCGCGATGGCTGAATCAAGCCTTCTGCCAGCTTGCGAGGTTTCTTGTGCCACCGCTGGATCATGTCGATCGACAGACCGAGCATGCTCGACAACACTTCGGAAATCCGTGTGCGCATGCCAATTTGCACCCTGCAGGCCTCCACGCGGCACCCGCAGACACGCCGCGTCCGGACCCAAGGGCGATGGCCCCTTTTCAGAGGCCAGCCGCGCACCGGAGGATGCACGCCAAACGTGGCGGGGTCATGCTAGGCTCATTCCCGGCATCGGAGATCTCCAGCATGGCTGAGCATAGGAAGATCGCGGCGGTTCTCGCGGCCGACATCGTTGGCTTCAGCCGGCTGACCGGCGCCGACGAGGACAAGACGCTGGCCCGGCTGCGGTCGCTGCGCAGCGATCTGGTCGACCCCACCGTCGCGGTGCACAACGGGCGCATCTTCAAGCGCACGGGCGACGGCATCCTCGCCGAGTTCCGCAGCGTCATCGAAGCCGTGCGCTGCGCCATCGAGGTGCAGACGGCGATGCTTGAGCGCAATGCCGGGTTGCCGCCCGAGCGCCGGATCGAGTTCCGCATCGGCATCCATCTCGGCGACGTTGTGGAGGAAAGCGACGGCGACCTGATGGGGGACAGCGTCAACATCGCGGCGCGGCTCGAGGGCATCGCGCAACCGGGCGCCATCTGCTTGTCGGAAGACGCCTATCGGCAAGTGCGGACGCG
>JANNSA010000051.1:0-16174 GCA_031402115.1 Hyphomicrobiaceae bacterium
AGCCAGCGCCGCCGCATAGCCCCAGATCTCCTGGCCCTTGGCTGGATTGTCCATGAAGCCATTGGCAAAATAGGGCGCAAACAGGAAGGTTGTGATCAGCGAATAGAACGGTTGCGCTGCCCATTCATAGGTCAGCCAGCCAAACAAACCGCGCTTGCTCACTGCTGGCACTGTCACATCTGCACCAGTCCGCGCCACTGCCGCCGGCGCCTCAGCCCTGCTCGTGCTCATCGCTCGCTCCCCCTTATCCCCGTGCGTTCTGTAGCAGATCTCCGAGGGTTGAGTCCGCTACCGTCAACCGCGCCACTGTCAGCGTGCCGGCATCGAGGATCCGGTCGATGCGTTGCCGTGCGCGTTCGACATCAGCATGCCGATGTTCGGCCCAGCCCGGCCAGCCAGCGGCAGCGCCGTTGTCGGGCGCGCGCAGGATGTGTTCTGTCAACGCCGCTTGCGAACGCGCCAGACCCGACAACGCACCATCGATCGCCTGGCGATCATAGCGATCCTGGGCAGCGATGCGCGCGGCGGCGACGCGCAGTTCGTCCAACCTGAAGGTCTCCGCGATCGCGGCATGAATCGGACCGACCTGCGCCATGTCGTGGCCCGTGCTGGCCTGCACCAGCGTCACATCGCGAGCCCGGGCGATCACCGGCAGCCGCGCGATTTCCGTCGCGAGGGCAACGGGAACCGCCTCGGCCATCAGGCCTTGGGCGCTGGTGTCGGTGGCGCTGGCGATGCGCTCTGGCACGACGTTGCGCCAATTCAGCACGAAGCTATCGCGACCATCCCGGAAGCGCGCAATGACATTGGACGGCGTCTCGCCGGTGAGTGTCTGGGTCAGGAACCAAGCCGTCTGATCGCGCACCACGCTTTGCACGCGGGCGTACAGATCGAGCTGCCGGGCGCCCGCGATCCGGCCATCGAGAGCGTCGATCTGCCGCCAGATGCCCGTCAGACCGAGCACGTCGCGCGTGATGATAAAGGCGCGCGCGACCATTGGCAAAGCACTGCCGGTTTCCTCGGCAAGCTGCCAGACCGTCGCCGCGCCCAGCCGGTTGATGGTTTCGTTGGTAATCGCCGTCGTGATGATCTCGCGCCTGAGACGGTGCGACGCCACATCGGCCGGCAGGCGCTCGCGCAAAGCCGGCGGGAAATAGCTGGTCAGCGTTGCCGTGAACAGCGGGTCATCGGGCAAGGCGCTGTCCAGAATGGCATGCGTCAGGTCGATCTTGGCGAAGCTCATCAGGACCGCCAGTTCCGGCCGCGTCAGTGGGTTGGCGGCCTGACGGCGGATTGTGAATTCGGGGTCAGTCGGCAGCAGCTCCAGGCGGCGGTCGAGCACGCCCTTGGCCTCCAGCGCCGCCGCCAGCCGCTGCTGTTTGGCGAGTTCACCGATGCCGCCGGCCTGCTCCAGGCTTATCGCCAGGCCCTGTTGATAGTTGTTCGCAAGACAGGCCGCCGCTACGTCCGGCGTCATGCTGGCCAGCAGGCCGTTGCGGTCAGCTTCAAGCAAACGGCCCGCCGTGATCGCGGCGCCGGTCGTGATCTTGATATTGACTTCCAGGTCCGACGAGTTGACGCCCGCTGAGTTGTCGATGAAATCCGTGTTCAGGCGGCCGCCGCCTTGAGCAAAAGCGATGCGGGCGCGCTGGGTCAAGCCGAGATTGGCGCCCTCGCCAATGACCTTGACGAGTAGGTCTTCGGCATCGACGCGCAAGGCATCCGTGCTGCGGTCGCCGACTTGCTCGTGGGTCTCGCTGCGCGCCTTGATGAAGGTGCCGATGCCGCCGAACCAGAGCAGATCAACAGGCGCTTTGAGGATGGCACGGACTAGCTCGTCGGGCGTCAACGACGCCTCACTGATGCCGAGCAAGTGACGCACCGGCTCGCTGATCGCGACAGACTTTGCCGAGCGCGGATGAATGCCACCACCTGGCGACAGCCGGGTTTTGTCATAGTCCTGCCAACTGGAGCGCGGCAGCGCGAACAAGCGCTGGCGTTCGGCCAGGCTGACAATGGCGTCGGGCGTCGGATCGAGGAAAATGTCGCGGTGATCGAAGGCGGCAACCAATTGCGTCTCTTCTGACAGCAGCATGGCGTTGCCGAACACGTCGCCCGACATGTCGCCGACACCGACAGCGCGGAACGGCGTGGTTTGGATGTCCACGTCCATTTCGCGGAAATGGCGCTTGACGCATTCCCAGCCGCCGCGGGCTGTACTGGCCATTTTCTTGTGGTCGTAGCCGGCCGAACCGCCGGATGCGAACGCGTCACCAAGCCAGAAGCCGCGCTCCAGGGCAATGCCGTTGGCGATGTCGGAGAACGCTGCCGTGCCCTTGTCGGCGGCGACGACCAGATAGGGATCGTCGCCATCGTGACGAACCACGTCAACTGGTGGCACGACGCGGCCATCCACCAGATTATCGGTCAGGTCGAGAAGCGTGCCGATGAACTGCTTGTATGCGGCGACCCCCTCGCGCTGGATGTCGTCGCGCGTGCCCTTGGGCGGCAGGCGCTTTGGCACGAAGCCGCCCTTGGCGCCCGACGGCACGATCACGGTGTTCTTGACCTGCTGCGCCTTGACCAAGCCGAGCACCTCCGTGCGGAAGTCTTGCTCCCGGTCCGACCAGCGGATGCCGCCGCGCGCGATCGGTGCAAAGCGCAGGTGCACACCCTCAACGCTTGGCGCATGCAGCCAGATTTCGGCGAACGGCCGAGGCGCCGGCAGTGCCTGGACTTCGGCTGAGGCAAACTTGAAGGCAATCGCGGCGGCATCGGGTTTGTAGAAGTTGGTGCGCTTGGTCGCTTCGATGAGATTGAGAACGTGCCGCAGGATGCGGTCTTGTTCCAAGCTGACGACATCGGCCAAGGCGGCCTCAATGCGTGCCTTGACTAGTTTGCTCTGCGTTTCTCGGTCCGTAATCGACTCAGGCCCCGGCTGGAAGCGCAACGCGAACAACGCCTCTAACCCAGCCGTCACCGCATTGTTGGCAACCAGCGCCGCGGCGATCGACGTCAGCGTAAACGGGACTCCAGCTTGACGCGAATAGGCGCCATAAGCGCGAAACAACGCCGCCTGCCGCCAATCAAAACCAGCCCGCCGCACCAGGCCGTTGAAAGCGTCATTGCCGCAGCGGCCATCCCACACCGCCACGCAACAGGCTTCTAACTTCCGATCGACGCGATCATCGGCACCAGTTTTGGCGATTGCCTCACCTTCGCCCGTTGCCAGCGCCATTTCATGCAACCGCACGGTTTGACGTTGGCCAGCAATTTCCGGGGTTAGTTCAAACGTCCGTTCGTCGATGACGCGAAAGCCAAAGCTTTCCATCAGTGGCACGCGATCACTCAGCGGGATGGGATCGCCGAGCCGGTAAATGGCGACGCGAACCCCACCGGGCGCGATGGCGGCATCCCGATAGAAGTCGATGCCGATTGGCCGGGCAGCGCTCAACTGGTCGACCCGGTTCATATCTTCCATAGCACGCGCCGGATCGACGCTGCCCTGATATGCTGCGGGGAAGGCGCCGGCGTAGCGCGCCAGATGGGCGGCGATCGCTTCAGGCGTGCGGCCATCCTGCAGCCGCGCCTGCAGCCGATCCTGCCAGTTGCGCGTGATCTCATGCACTTGCGCTTCGAGCGCCGCTGGATCGACCTTGGGCAATGCTGCGGTGGAGCGCGCCAGAATGAACTGCACGCGCACCAGCGGTCCGTTCGTGAACGATGGCGTGAAATCCGACACGGTCGCCGCAAACGCCGCGCCGATCGTCTCGCCAATGCGCAAGCGCACTTCGCTCGAAAAACGGTCGCGCGGCACATAGACCAGCGCTGAGACGAACCGGTCGAACACGTCGACCCGGGTAAACACCCGCACGCGCGGGCGCAATTCCAGGTCCTGGATGTCCGTCGCCCACAGGGCCAGTTCGGCTTCGCTGATCTGGAACAGGTCGTCGCGCGGGAACGTCGCCAGCACATTCATCAGCGCCTTGCCGCTGTGGCTGTCGGCCGGATAGCCCAAGCGATCGGCAACCCGGGCGATCTTGCGACGGATCAGCGGGATCGACCGGACATCGGAGGTATAGGCCGCCGAGGTGAACAGGCCGGCAATGCGCAGTTCGCCCGAGATCGCGCCGCCCATGCCGTATTGCTTGACGCCGATATAGTCCATGGGCGCTCGCCGGTGCACAACACTGGCTGTGTTGGCCTTGGAGACGAGCAGCGGCGTCGGCTGAAAGTAGAAACGGCGCACCTCGGGCGACATATGCACCAGTTCTGGCCCGCGCCGGAGCACGCGCACCTCCGGATCGCGCAGGATGCCCAGGCCGCCACCCGGGATAATCTCCAGTTCGCCTGCCTCGGCGCCGCCAGCTAAGTGCAGTTCGCGCATGCCCAGAAAAATGAAGTTACCCGCCAGCAGCCATTCCAGGAAAGCCACGGCCTCGGCGGCCTCATCAGGAGCCACCAGCGGCGGCTTGCGTTTGCTGTCGCTGATCTCGCGGTCGAGGCGCTCGAGCATGGCCTGCCAGTCATTGACCGCCAACCTGACCAGTCCGAGAATCCGCGACAAGGCCGCCACCAGATCTGTCGCCTTGGCGTCGGTCATCAGCGGCAAGTGCAACTGGATGAAGCTTTCCTGACCTTGGCGCCAATTGCGGTCGCCGGCGCCCGTCAGGCGGATCAGCTTGCCGCTGGCGTGGCGCAACGTCTTGATGATCGGGTGCAACACCAGCGCGATCGGAATGTCGCGCGACTGCACTTCACCAACCACTGAATCGACCAGGAACGGCATGTCGTCGTTGAGAATCTCGATCAAGGTGGAGCGGGCGCCATCAATTTGCGAAGCGGTGCCGTCGCCAACGTGCCGCCAGCGGATCTTGTGGCCGGCTTGGGTGTCATCATTGGCCGGCTTGTCGCGGACAAACTCGAACGCCGAGGTGGCGATCTCGGCGAGACGAACCGCGCCGTCTTGGCTTAGATCATCTTCATGGTCCCGCAGCAGATGATGCGTGAAGTCGCGTGCTTCCGGACTGATCGCCGGACGCCGCCCAATTAAGTCAAGTACCCGTTGCAACATCGCCCGCCTGTTTCAGTCTGAAGACGCCTGATACGCCGCATGAGCTGCCCCGCCGGACAGAATCCGAGAGTGGGCCGCATCCCGCCATTTGACAACCGGGCGAATGGCGTGAACGCAACTTGTCGGGCGGAATAGGCTCCTTGGCGTTATTGCGCTATCCACGGCATGGCCGGTGAAAGCGCGTGGACTGGCTGATTGGCGCGGGAACGACTACACGAACGACGTGTGGTCCGTGACGAGATTCGCGGCCGGCCAGCCGCTTGAGGAGGCGAGCATGCAAAAATCCGCCATAGCCAAAGGGCCGGCGCGCTGGGTCTATGCGTTTGGCGATGGCAAGGCCGACGGCACGGCGGCGCAACGCGATCTGCTCGGCGGCAAGGGCGCCAATCTCGCCGAGATGTCCTCGATCGGTCTGCCGGTGCCGCCTGGCTTCACCATCACCACTGATGTTTGCAGCCATTTTTATGCGCACGAACAGCGAATGCCAGAAACTCTGGACGCCGAAGTCGCTACTGCTCTCGGGCTTGTTGAAGCCCGCACCGGCGCGCATTTTGGTGATCCGGACAATCCGTTATTGGTGTCCGTGCGTTCCGGTGCGCCGGCTTCCATGCCCGGCATGATGGACACGGTGCTCAATCTCGGCCTCAACAGCGCCACTGTGGAAGGTCTCGCGCGCCGCACGGGCGACCGGCGCTTCGCCTATGACAGCTATCGCCGGTTCATTCAGATGGATGCCGATGTGGTGCTCGGTACCGATCATGGCGCCTTCGAGGACATCCTCGACCGGCACAAGCACGCGGCCAACGTGACCGAAGATACCGAGTTGACGGCAGCGCTTTGGCAGGCAGTGATTGTCGATTACAAACAGGCAGTTGAGGAAGAACTTGGCCGGCCGTTTCCCGAGGACACAACGGAGCAGCTGTGGGGGGCGATCCGGGCCGTGTTCGGCTCGTGGAACAGCGCCCGCGCCATCACCTATCGGCGCCTGCATGACATTCCCGCGCATTGGGGCACTGCCGTCAATGTGCAGGCCATGGTGTTTGGCAATCGCGGCGCCACCAGCGCCACCGGCGTCGCCTTCACCCGCAATCCGTCGACGGGTGAGCGCGCGTTTTACGGCGAATTTCTGGTCAACGCCCAGGGTGAAGACGTGGTCGCCGGCATCCGCACGCCGCAGAACATCACCGAGGCCGCGCGCCTGGGCGCTGGCGACGACAAGCCGTCGCTCGAGATGCTGATGCCCGAGGCCTATCTGGAGCTAGCCTCGACCTTCACCCTGCTGGAACGGCACTACCGCGATATGCAGGACATCGAGTTCACCATCCAGGAGGGCAAGCTCTGGATGCTGCAGACGCGCTCCGGCAAGCGCACCACCAAGGCGGCGCTGAAGATCGCTGTGGAGATGGCTGGCGAGGGCCTGATTAGTCGCGACGAGGCAGTGCTTCGAATTGAGCCGACGGCGCTCGACCAATTGCTGCATCCGACGCTCGACACCAAGGCCGCCAAGACCGTACTGGCGAGCGGCCTGCCCGCATCGCCAGGGGCGGCAACGGGCGAGATCGTGTTCACGGCCGATGAAGCGGAAGCCCAGAAGGTGCTGGGCAAAGCAGTTTTGCTAGTGCGCGTGGAGACCAGCCCTGAGGATATCCACGGCATGCACGCCGCAGTCGGCATTTTGACGACGCGTGGCGGTATGACCAGTCACGCAGCGGTCGTCGCGCGCGGTATGGGCCGACCGTGCGTTTCAGGCGCTGGCGCCATCCGCGTCGATGCCGTCCGGGGCATCATGACCATTGCTGGACAAGCCTATGCCCGCGGCGAGGTACTGACGATCGACGGCTCGACGGGTCGCGTCTATGCCGGCGCCGTGCCGATGGTGCAACCGGAAATGTCGGGTGATTTCGCCACACTGATGGTCTGGGCAGACGCCGCCCGGCGCATGCAGGTGCGCGCCAATGCCGAGACGCCGCGCGATGCCCGCCAGGCCGCTGACTTCGGCGCTGAAGGCATTGGACTGTGCCGCACCGAGCACATGTTCTTCGAAGGCCCGCGTATCCTGGCCATGCGCGAGATGATCCTGTCAGACACCGAAGCGGGGCGGCGCACGGCGTTGGCCAAGATCCTGCCAATGCAGCGGCAGGACTTCATCGATCTGTTCGAGATCATGGCCGGACATCCGGTGACTATCCGGCTGCTTGATCCGCCCCTCCATGAATTCCTGCCGCATGAGGACCGCGAGATCGGCGAGGTCGCGGCGGCACTCAATGTGACGCCCGACAAGGTCAGGCAGCGGCTGGCCGAACTGCACGAGTTCAATCCGATGCTCGGTTTCCGCGGCTGCCGGCTCGGCATCGTCTTCCCGGAAATCACGGAGATGCAGGCCCGCGCCATCTTTGAGGCGGCCTTGGCAGCGGCCAAGCGCACGGGCCGGCCGGTGGTGCCGGAGGTGATGGTGCCATTAGTCGGGTTCACCAGCGAATTTGTGCTGCTCAAGGCCCTGATCGACCGCACCGCCCGGGCTGTCGAGAAGGAGACAGGACAGACGCTCACCTACCAGGTCGGCACCATGATCGAACTGCCGCGCGCTGCCCTGATGGCCGCCGAGATCGCCCGCGATGCCGAGTTTTTCTCATTTGGCACCAACGATTTGACGCAGACCACGCTTGGATTGTCGCGTGATGACGCGGCGCCAATCCTGGCGGCCTATACCAGCCAGGGTGTGATCGAGCAGGACCCTTTCGTGACACTGGATATCGAAGGCGTCGGCCAACTCGTGGCGCTGGCTGCCGAACGCGGCCGCAAGGCGCGGCCCGGCATTAAGCTCGGCATCTGCGGCGAACACGGCGGCGATCCAAGGTCGATCGCGTTTTGTGAATCGGTTAGCCTGGACTACGTCAGCTGCTCACCGTTCCGTGTTCCCGTGGCCCGCCTGGCAGCAGCCCAAGCCGCGCTCAGAGCCAAGGCAGGCACGGTTGCGCCGAGGGCGGCAGGAGCATGACAGCGCCGATGGTTGGTTCCAAGGCCGTCCCTGATTGCCATGTGCTCGAAGCACTCCACACATGAACATCCTTCTGCTTGGCTCCGGCGGTCGCGAGCATGCGCTGGCTTGGGCGCTAGCCAAGTGCCCGTGCACGACGCGGCTGCTTTGCGCGCCGGGCAATCCGGGCATGGCTGAGTTCGGCGCGTGCATGCCGCTCGATCTCGCCGACCACGACGCCGTATTGTCGCTGTGCCGTTCGGCGGCCATTGACTTCGTCGTGGTCGGTCCGGAAGTGCCGCTGGTCGCGGGCATCGTCGATCGGCTGGCGGCGGCTGGCATTCGGGCATTCGGGCCGAGTGCGGCGGCGGCGCGGCTTGAGGGCTCCAAGGGCTTCACCAAGGATTTGTGCCGGCAAGCGGGCATCCCGACGGCGGACTACGGCCGGTTCAGCGATGCCGGCGCGGCATTGGCTTATTCCCGATCCAAGGGCGCGCCCCTCGTTGTCAAGGCCGATGGGTTGGCGGCCGGCAAGGGCGTGGTCGTCGCCGAGACGCTGGCGGAAGCCGAAGCTGCCATCGCCAGCTGTTTCGCGGGCACAAGCGCCGCCGAAGTGGTGATCGAGGAAAAGCTGCTCGGCGTCGAAGTCAGCTTCTTTGCTTTGTCCGACGGCCGCCACGCCGTGGCCTTTGGCAGTGCCCGCGACCACAAGCGCGTCGGCGATGGCGACACCGGACCCAACACTGGCGGCATGGGCGCCTACTCGCCGGCGCCTGAGATGACGCTGGCGCTGACCGAGCGCGTCATGGCGGAAATCATCCGGCCGACAGTTGCAGCGATGGCGCAACGCGGCACGCCGTTCACCGGCGTGCTGTTCGCCGGGCTGATGCTGACAACCAGCGGTCCTCAACTGATCGAATACAACGTACGCTTTGGCGATCCGGAAACTCAAGCCATGCTGCTGCGGCTGGACAGCGATCTGGCCAGTGTCCTGCTCGCGACCTGCGATGGTACTCTGGCGAGCACTCCGATCAACTGGTCGAGCGACCATGCGCTGACCGTCGTCATGGCGTCCGTCGGTTATCCGGGGGCCACGGTGCCGGGTGGCGTCATCGGTGATTTGGACCGCGCCGCACGCCAGCCCGGCGTTATCATCTTCCATGCGGGCACGGCCCAACGCGGCGGCGCGCTGATTGCCAACGGTGGCCGCGTGCTGAATATTGCAGCGCGTGGCGCAACGCTGGCCGAGGCCCGCGCGCGCGCCTACACGGCGGTTGATTGTATCGATTGGACCGGCGGGTTCGCGCGCCGCGATATTGGTGCAACGAGGGTCGAGGCATGATGGCGAATATCCCGGCGCACCAGGCCGATGATCGATCGGCGATCTATTGGCAATGGGTCAAATGGAGCGCGCTGGCGGCGCTGATCTCGGCGGCCTTACATTTCTTAGTGACGCAAATCCTGTTCCCAGGTGCACCGCCGAAGTCGCTGATTGCGGATTTGCTCATTACCGTCACCGACATCTTGCCGTTCGCCGTGTTGCAGGCGCATGTGCTGTGGCGTTTTTTTCGCGTGCCGCCTGGCGCCTTCATCGCCTGGACCCTGCTGCCCATGCTATTGATCGGTGGCGCGCTGCTCAGCCGGCTCGTTGACGAACCATCGGTGCCAGACACCAGCCCACCCGAGTTCGACCCCTTCCTCACGAGTGTCCTCGGCTTTGCGGCCGTCTCCATCATCGTTGTTGCCGCCGCCTTCCTGCTCGCGGTCATTCTGGCGCTGTTGCAATGGTTAGCCATGAACAAGACAGTGCAGGGACTGCGAACCTGGTTGGTGTGGAACGGCGTTGGATTTGCGTTACCAACCCTTGGCCTGCTGCTCCTGGCTGCCTGGTACGGCTTTGAGCAGACCTTCGCCGATCTGGATGCGATGGAAACGAGCCCCTATTACTACATCGGCTGGATCGTCTTCATGCTGATTGCCAACCTGTTGATTGGCTTGGGCGTAATGCGCCTGGTGCCAAGGAATCTGCCATGAAAAAGCACACGGTCTTCCTGCTGATGACACTGTTGGCTGTGTCGAGCCCTGCCCATGCTGATGCTGTGACATTCCGGCTGACGAAGGCCGCGCCCCTGCCGCTCAGCTTGGCGCAATTCACAGCGGAATCACTGGATGGAACGTTGGCTCTGCTGACGCCGGATCAGCAATGGAGCGGCAAGTCCATCAGCCTGCAACTTGATGCGGGCGGTGACACCGGCTGCGGCACACTGACAGGAACGATCGCGCTCGCCCTGACAAGTCCAAACGCGCCAAAAGCGCCTGATCCGCCGGTTTGCGCCTTTGCGGCACGGGTAGATCTGACCACGGCGCGCGGCGACACTATGATTGCCGCAGCCTGCGCGAACTGGATGGCCGATGTCAGTTACTGCCAGGTGGAGGCGGACACCGGACAATTCTGGCTACGCCGCCAGCCGATGGCCGGCGCACCTGTCAAGACACTGGAGCTGATGTTCGGAGCGGCACCAGCGGGCGCTGCCAGCGCAATCCAGCCGCAGGATCTGGAAGACGCCTCCCAGGCTGCCACCGATGGCATCAACACCGGTCCCGCCGAAGCCGAAAACTTCGACCCGGCGATCGCGCCATCAGCCTATCTTTGGCTGATCTGGCCGCCCGGTGGCGTCACCGTCGGCTTATCCGCTGCACTTTAGGGCACTTCGGACACTAATCGCAGCGAATTCATCGGCAAGCGGGGTTGCGAATGCGTAGGGTGCGAAAGGCCTACATCAGGCCGTATCGCACCACAACGGGCCGCGGGCGCCAGCCCCTGGTGCGATACGCGAAGACGCCTTTCACACCCTACGCCGCCGCACGGCCGCACTCGACGTGATTCACGTATTGTGCTGACAGCCCTAAGAACCGGCCATTGATCACGTTCCGATGACTGGAGGACTGGGCACTTTGCTTAGCCGCCGAGCCAGCGTAGGTTCGCAACTCGCCCCGTCCGCCCTTTCCATAGAGCCATAAACCCCAATGCCAGCGACCACCGCGCCAGCCAGCAAGACCACGGACCTAAGCCGTGGCGTGTTCGGCTATGTCTGGCAGCATACTTGGCGTCAGCAGCTCTGGGTGATCGCCATCATCCTGGTGTCGATGCCGTTTCTTTTCATGTCGCTCGACTTGCCCAAGCAGATCGTCAACGGCCCGATCCAAGGCAAGGGCTTCGCCGATGCCGCAGGTACGGCCACGTACTTCAAGTTCGACGTGCCGTTCTCAGGGTTCTTCAGTGGCGGCCCGGTGCCGCTGTTCGGCGGCGTCCAGCTCGACCGGATGTCGGCGCTGGTAGCGCTTTCGTGCTTCTTCCTGCTGCTGGTGTGCATCAATGGCGGCTTCAAGTTCTATATCAACACATTCAAAGGCCGGTTGGGCGAACGCATGCTGCGGCGGCTGCGGTTCCAGCTGATCGACCGGGTGCTGCGCTTCCCGCTGCCCTACTTTCGCAAGCTGCGTTCGGCCGAAGTCGCGACCATGGTGAAAGACGAGGTTGAACCGCTCGGCGGCTTCATTGGCGACGCCTTCGTGCAACCGGTCTTCCTGCTCGGGCAGGCGTTGACGACGATGATCTTCATCATCACGCAGAATTTCTATCTCGGAATGATCGCCGCCGGCATTATCGCCATCCAGACATTTATCATTCCGCGCCTGCGCAAGCGCCTGCTTGTGCTCGGCAAGCAGCAGCAGCTGACCGCACGTGATCTTGCAGGGCGGGTTGGCGAGGTCGTCGAGGGCATTGCCGAAATTCGGGTCAACGACACCTCTAACTTCGAGCGCGCCGATGTCGCTAGCCGTCTCGGCAAGATATTCGGCATCCGCTACGAGCTGTTCCAGCGCAAGTTTTTCGTCAAGTTCCTCAATAACTTCCTGGCCCAGTTGACGCCGTTTCTATTTTACCTGATCGGCGGTTACTTCGCCATCCTGGGACAACTCGACATCGGACAGCTGGTCGCCGTCATCGCGGCTTACAAGGACTTGCCGGGACCGATCAAAGAACTGATCGACTGGGACCAGCAACGCCAGGACGTCGAGATCAAGTTCACGCAGGTTGTCGAGCAGTTCACGCCCGACCACATGGTGCCGTCGACCCTGCAAAGGCCCGTCGCGACTGCGGCTGCCGCTCTGCTCGGCCCCTTCGAGGCGCGCGGCTTGACGGTCACGGATGAAACTGGGGCCAAACTGGTGGAAGGCGTCGACATGACGATCCAGCCGGGCGAGCGGGTCGCGGGCGTCGGCGAGGTCAACGCCGGCGCCGAGACGATGGCTGAGGTGCTGGTCCGGTTGCAAGCGCCGAGCAGTGGCCGGGTGCGCTTTGGCGACCATGCAATCGACGATCTGCCTGAGGCTGCCACGGGCCGGCGCATCGCCTATCTCGGCCCCGACCCCTATCTGCGCAACACAACGCTGCGCGACGCGCTGTTGCTGGGCTTGATGCATCATCCAGCTGCTGCAGCACCGGGTGCAGACGCCGGCGAAGCCCGTGCCGGCTATCTGCTGGAGGCGCGGCTCTCGGGCAATATCGACCTCGACGTCAACGCCGACTGGCTGGACTATGAGGCCGCTGGCGTTACCGATGCCGCCAGTTTGGCGCGCCGCCTCACCGATGTTCTTGCCCTGGTCGAACTGGACGATTCCGTCTTCGAGTTAGGCTTGCGGAGCCGTCTTGGCCCTGCCGCGCTCGATGCGCTCGGGCCACGTCTGCTGGCCGCACGTACGGCACTGGGCGCGCGACTTGCCAGCAAGGAGCTTGCTGGTCTGGTGGTGCCGTTCAATGCCGAGGGCTACAACAGCGAAGCCACGGTTGGAGAAAACATGCTGTTCGGCACCGCCCTGGAACCGGCCTTTGAAGGCAATGCGCTGGCGCGGCAGCCGCATCTTGTCAGCGTCCTGGCCGAGACCAAGCTTGATGTTGAGCTTGTGGCGATCGGCGCCAGCATCGCCCGCACCCTGGCTGAGTTGTTTTCTGACCTACAGCCAGATGACAACCTGTATCAGGAGCTCGGGCTGATGAAGGCTGACGAGCTACCCGTCTATCAGGCGATCCTCAGTCGCACCGCTGGCAAGACGTTCGCGCAGACCAACGCCGCCGATCGTGCCGCCCTGCTGGCGTTGGCGCTCGGCTATTGCGAGCCGCGCCATCGTCTCAACTTGATGACACCCGACATCGCCGCGCATGTGGTACGCGCCAGGCAACGGCTGTTCAGCAACCCGCCAGCAGCCTTGACGCGGGGCGTCGCCTTTTACAGTGCCGATGAGTTCAACGCTGGCTCAACGTTGGAAGACAACATCCTGTTCGGCCGCGTCGTCTATGGCATCGCCGATGGACCGCGCCGGGTCGGCGAGGCCTTGCGCGCCGTGATCCGCGATCTCGACTTGCGCGAGGCGGTGCTGGAGGCAGGCCTCGGCTTCACGGTGGGCTCAGGCGGCCGCCGGCTGTCAGCGGCCGAACGGCAGAAAATCGGACTGGCGCGCGCTCTGCTGAAGCGGCCCGACCTGCTTGTCGTCAATCGTGGCCTCAGCACCTTGGGCGTGCGCAGTCAGCAAGGCATTATGGAGCGCGTGCTGGCTGAGGCGGCCGGCAGCGATGGCCAACCGGGCTTTGCGGTCTATTGGGCGCTCAGCACGCCAGCGCTCGCCAAGGCCTTCGATCGCGTCATCGTGTTCCATGATGGCCAGGTTGCAGAACAGGGCGAACCAGCGACGTTGCTGGCCCGCGAAAGCCGGTTCAAGCGCTTGACGAGTTGAACCTGTACTCGTTCTGGTGAATAGACATGACGCCGGGGAGGCGTTGCACGGACGGGAGGATGAAGGCGTGAGCATTGAAGACGAGGTTGCGGTACTAAGGCGTGTGCCACTGTTCGCGCATATTGATCCGGCGAAGCTCAAGCTAATGGCGCTGACATCGCAGCGGCTGACTTATGAGCCGGGCCAGGTGGTGTTCGAACAAGGCGCCGACGCCGACGCGGCTTATGTTGTGCTCGACGGCACCGCCGAGGTCGTGGTCGATACGCCAACCGGGCCACTCATACTGGCAACGATGGAGCGCAATGCCATCATCGGCGAGATCGGCATCCTGTGCGACGTGCCGCGCACCGCGACCATCCGCGCCAACCAGCGCCTGGTTACCTTGCGCATCGGCAAGGCGCAGTTTCTCGACCTTCTCGTCAAGTTCCCGCAGATCTCGGTCGAGATCATGCGCATCCTGGCGGCGCGGCTGAACCACACGTCTGCCGATCTGACCGAGGCCCGCAACAAGCTGCGCACGCTCGGGGCGGCCTGAACACGCCATGTGTGTGGGCAGACGGGCTTACCTGGCTCAGTCCGCCGCCGCATCATGCGTTTGATGGCAACGCGATGAATGTGCGCACCGGCTTGGCGACGGACTTTTGGCGCGAGACGTTTTATGGCTTCCGCCGCGATAATGGGCATTTTCTCTTTCAACGCGTCGAGAGCGACTTTTCCGCTGAGGTGACCATCCAAGGCCAATACGAAATGCTGTACGATCAGGCGCGGCTGATGCTGCAGCTGAGCGAAACCCATTGGATCAAGGCGGGTATCGAGTACTCAGATGGCCTGCCCTGCATTTCCGTGGTTATCACCAATACCCATTCCGACTGGTCACTGATGCGCTTACCGGCTGACGAAGGCGCGATCCGCATCCGCCTGACACGGCACCATGAAGCGCTGCGCGTGCAAGTCCAAAACCCCACCAGACTAAATTGGTTGCCGGTACGCCTCGGCTACCTGCCGCCAACGTCCGTCGCCGACGTCGGCCTGATGTGCTGCTCGCCCGAGCGCGCCGGCTTCCAGGTGACATTCAGTGATTTTACGCTGGGGCCGGCGATCAGCAGGGATTTGCACGGCTGAGGAAATCTCGAACAGCAAACTTTTCGCCTTAGCGGCGGACTGGGCTGCGGCTTCGTAGGGTGCGAAAGGCCTCTTTCAGGCCGTATCGCACCGCCACGGGCTGCGGTGCAAGTGGCTGTTGCGATACGGCGAAGACGCCTTTCGCAACCTACTTTTGGCGCCACGTCGCATCTGTGACAGTTCCCATGATCCGTCGGGCACGCACGCGCGAGCCGGATTGCGCGCTGGCCCGGGACTTGCTACACGGCTCCTCTGAGTGGCCACGTGACGGAGTGGTGACGTAGCGGACTGCAAATCCGCGCACCCCGGTTCGATTCCGGGCGTGGCCTCCACTCATTTCAAGAGCTCATACCGCAAAGACGCAATCGTCGCGCGGATCGGCGGAGCGTAGTACGCCTCTTCCATGCTCGTTGCGGCGGTGAACGCGGCCGGCTCATCTGCCCAACGACGCGGTGCACGCGACGCCCTGCCAATGTGTGGTGCTCGTACGGCAGTAATCGCTGCGAATTCTTCGGCAAACTGGGTTGCGACTGCGTAGGGTGCGAAAGGCCTTCTCAGGCCGTATCGCACCGCAACAGGCCGGAGCGCCAGCCTCTGGTGCGATACGGCGAAGCCGCCTTTCGCACCCTACGCCGCCGCAAACTGGGCTGCGAATGAGTAGGGTGCGAAAGGCCTCTGGCCGTATCGCACCGAAACAAGCCGTGGGCGCCAGCCTCTGATGCGATACGGCGAAGCCGCCTTTCGCACCCTACGACGCCGCACAACGGCACTCCAAGTGCTTCACTTGTTGTGCTGACTGTCCTAACTCTCGGCTTCTTGTGCCCGGTATGCCGCCAGCAGGTCCGTCACCAGCACGCCATCAATGGTCATGCCGTCGAGCCGGGACTGACTGATCGCTGCACCCATCAAATTGGCATTGCTGATCTGCGCGCCCGACAGATTGGCATCGTCAATTTTTAGCCCAGAGATGTTGCTGTCCTGGATGCTCCAGCCGCTCATGTTGACGTTCGCGAAATGCGAACCGGACAAATTGACGTTGATGTAGCGTGAGCCACTCAAATTCGTGTCGTTGACGTCAAGCCGGTGCGTGACTTTGTGCAGTTGCATGGGGGATGCTCCGTCATTGTCAGTGCCTGCTGAGCCGTCAATCAGCCGGCGCGCCAATCGCCAGGATGCCATCGACCGGCAGCTCCAGGCCGGGCGGATCC
>JANNSA010000052.1:0-17521 GCA_031402115.1 Hyphomicrobiaceae bacterium
GGAGAACGGCGCATCGCCTTCCTTGTCCTTGGCGATCGGGATCTGGTGCAGCCTTGCGAAGTCGATCAGGTCGGTGCGGCTCTTGAACGCCCACTCGCGCCACGGTGCGATGATTTTGATGCCCGGTTGCAAAGCGTAATAGCTCAGCTCGAAGCGCACCTGATCGTTGCCCTTGCCCGTCGCACCGAGCGCCACTGCATCGGCGCCGGTTTCGCGGGCAATCTCGATCTGGCGCTTGGCAATCAGTGGCCGCGCAATGGAGGTGCCGAGCAGGTAGACGCCCTCGTAAACTGCATTGGCGCGGAACATCGGGAATACGAAGTCGCGCACGAATTCCTCGCGCAAGTCGTCAATGAAGATATTGCCGGGCTTGATGCCCATCAGCTCGGCCTTTTTGCGAGCCGGCTCAATCTCGCCGCCCTGGCCGAGGTCCGCAGTGAACGTCACGACCTCGCAATTATAGGTCTCCTGCAACCATTTCAGGATGATGGAAGTGTCCAGCCCGCCGGAATAGGCGAGCACGACTTTCTTGATCTTCGCGGCGGCGGGCATTGGTGCGGAAGCCATTCGGGCAGCGTCTCCAGCGACGGATCAGGTAGCGACAATGCCGCCATATAGGGTGAAGCGATGAAACATGGCAACGCGCGAGCCGCAGTTACAACCCCTTGGCGTTCTGTTGGCGGCGCACGGCAAGGAACAGCAGCAGCGTGATGGCCAGCAGGGCGGCGGCGACGAAATAGGCCATATCCGGCGTTTGCGGTGAAACGCCCGCGCGGGTGAAGTAGCCGAAAATCTGCGCGAAGAACACTGTGCCTGCGAGCATGGCGACACTCATGATGGAGGCGATGCCGCCTTGCAGTTCGCCCTGGGCGTCCTCGGGCACGGCCTTTGACATGATGGCGGTCAGCAGCGGGTGCACAAAGCCCTCGGGCCCATGCACGATGAACAGCAGCACGACCCATAGCAGGCTTGGCGCCAGCCCGTAGCCGAGCGCGGCGACAGCGGCCGAGACCAGGCCAAAGATGACCACCCAGCTTTCGCCAAAGGCTTTCACCATAGGACCGGAAAGCACGCCTTGGAACACGGCGGTGACGATGCCGAAGGCGGCCAGTGTCAGGCCGATCACCAGTTCGCTCCAGCCGAACTTGGCGATGCCCCAGAACGGCCAGATCGCCGGGTAGACCGAAGAAGCAAAGAAGTAGGCGAAGAACACTGCGGACAATGGCAGCACGCCAGCATAGGTGCGGAACACCGCGAAGGTGCCAAGCGGGTTAGCGCGCGCCAGCTCGAACGGCCGGCGCTTTGCTGGTGGCAGTGTCTCCGGCAGCACCAGATAACCATAGAGCAGGTTGAGCGCCGACACGGCGGCGGCGACGAAAAACGGTACGCGCGGACCATACGCGCCAAGCAGCCCGCCGAGCGCCGGGCCGATGACGAATCCCAGACCGAACGCGGCCCCCATCAGTCCGAACGCCTTGGCCCGCTCCTCGGGCGGCGTCACGTCGGCAATGTAGGCGTTGGCGATAACATAGGACGCGCCGCACAGACCCGCGAAGGCGCGGCCGACAAACAGCCAGATGAGGTTGGGCGCGAACGCCATCAGCAGATAGTCGACCACCAATCCGAACACGGCGAGCAGCAGCAGCGGCCGGCGCCCGAAGGCGTCCGACAGATTGCCCATCGCCGGCCCAAACAGGAACTGCATCAGCGAGAACGCAAAGAACAGCCAGCCGCCGATCAACGCAGCGTCACTAATGGCGACGTCGCCGACGTCTTTGATCAGCGCTGGCAGCACGGGCATGATCAAACCGAAGCCGACCATGTCCAGGAACACGGTGATGAACACGAACGTCACGGCGTGGCGGCTGACGGCTGGGGCGGAGGTCGGCTGCGTCATGAATGCCGCGCTCTAGACAACAACCAATCTACCCGGCCCGATGCGGCAGCGTCAGGCAATTGGCTGGACCTTGCCGCCGCCGGCCTTGATGTTCTGCTGATAAAGGCTGCCGAAGTCGATCGGATCCAGCATCAGTGGCGGGAAGCCGCCGTCGCGCGTCACATCGGCGACGATGCGGCGCAGATACGGGAACAGCAGCGTCGGGCAATTGACCAGCAGCACCGGCTGGCGGGCCTGATCTGGCATATTCTGCAGTTCGAACAAGCCGGCATAACTGACCTCGACATTGTACAGCACGGCATTGTCGAGCATGGCGCGGCCTTCAAAGTTGATCACGCTCTCGAACACATCGTCGGCGACGGGTCTAACGCCAACCGCAATCTCAACTTTCAGTTCTGGCTGTTTGTTGGGCGGCTGGAGTGACGCTGGTGCGTTCGGGTTCTCGAACGACAAATCCTTGACGTACTGGGCGAGCACGCGCAATTGCGGGTCACCGGCGGGCTTTGTTACCGGTTTTTCCGGGCCCACATTGCCAGGCTTGCCGCCACCGTTGGTTTTCTTGCCGTCCGCCATGGAATCCTCGCCTGTCAAGATGTGCTGGGCTGGCTAACACGGCCCCCTATGCTGCAGCAAGTTTCGCCGCGCCATGCAGCGCCGGGCACTAGCGGCGCTTTGACCAGGGCGATTGTCGCTTGCCGCGTTCGGCGGCGACGGCGGGCTCTGCTGCGGGATCATCGGCCACTGGCTCAAACTCACCGTCGATGACGGGGCCGCCGAGATCATCGCGCGGGCTGCGTTGCGAGAAAGGGCCCTGGCGATTAGAGCCGCTCCCCGGTTTGAACGCCCCCGGGCCGATAGTGATGGCGTTGGCGAGCCAGCGGCGCATCGCCCACTTGGCCAGCCATTGGCGTATCGGCGGAACCAGCATGAGCGCGCCAATAGCACTGGTGATCAACCCCGGCATCATAATCAGCAGCGCCGCGACCATCAGTCCAGCGCCATCGGCGACCGCTTCCACCGGCATGCGCCCGGCGCGCAGGGCACTGTCGGCCTTGAGCAAAGCGGCTAGGCTTTGCCGGCGCAACAGCCAGGCGCCGATCAGGGCGATCAGCACAACCATCGCGATGGTTGGCAGCGCGCCAATCTGGCTGCCAACCTGAATCAGCAGCCACAATTCGGCGATCGGCAGCAGGATCAGCACAGCAAACAGGACGAAGAACACGGGCACTTTGCCTTTCGATTGGCGGTGACGCGAGCCAGTGACGACTGCAGCGGGCGATCGTCGGGTCATGCGATTGCGATCTCACAATCTATGTGAACACTGGACATGTGAGCGCTGGCACAGCCATCAACAAGCCCGTTCATACGCCGCATTGCCAAAGAGTAAGATGTCCTGCTGGCAATGTCGCTGGTATTTCCGCACGGATGCCTTAAGTTTCATTCAGACGTTTCAGCATCACGCAGCCATCAGGATCGCGGTTTGCGCGACTTGGTTGGCAACACTTCGTCCCACATGTGCGCATTTGGGGCGGAGCGGGCGGATCGAGCACAGCCGAAGGCTTACCCATGAACGCCTCTATCGACCTGGTTACCATTCTCGCGGCGATCGTTGCCGTGGTTGTCCTGTTCCGCTTGCGCGGTGTGCTTGGCCGCAAGAACGGTAATGAGAGCGCGCGTGCCGAACGCTATTCACGGCGTAGCCCCGCTGGTGGCGCCACCGACAATGTCATCCCAATGCCGCGCCCGCCGGGTGCCGAGACCGCGAGCAGTGACGACGATGACAGTGAGCGGCCAGCGACTGCCAAACGGGCTTATGCCGGTCCGGCATCAGAAGGTGTCGCTGACATCACGCGTTCCGATCCGGCTTTTGATGCGCCGGACTTTGTCACGGGCGCGCGCGCCGCATACGAAATGATCGTCACGGCGTTCGCGGAAGGCAACCGCAAGCAGCTCAAGCAATTGCTGTCAAAGGAAGTGTTCGATGGCTTTCATACGGCCATCAGTGACCGCGAGGGCCGCGCCGAGACTGTTGAGATGCAGTTCGTCGGCATCGACCATGCCGACATCGTTGATGCTGAGTTGCGCAACAAAACGGCGCGCGTGACGGTCAAGTTTGTCAGTCAGTTGATCCGTGCTGCCAAGGACAAGGCCGGCACCGTTATCGATGGCGATCCCAAGGCGGTGCGCGAAGTCACTGACATCTGGACTTTTGCCCGCGACATCGGCTCGCGCGATCCGAACTGGAAGTTGGCGGCCACCCAGGCTGCGAACTGACTGGTCAAGGCTCGCTGCAAATTTCGCGTACTTACTGAATCAAGAAAGCGCCGCATCCAGGTTTGGGATGCGGCGCTGTTATTTGTGCGACGATGGCTGCGCGCTCGCTATCAGTAGTAGAGCTTGCGGAAGCGGCAGTTCTCGTAGTTGCGCAACCAATAGCGGCTGCCGGTCAGCAGGGCCTGTCGGCGAAGCCAGCTGCAGCTATTGGAGCGCACAGCGAACCGATATTGGATCGGCCGGCCTATGCGGAGTTGGAAGCCGGGGCGGAACACCAACCTTGGATGCGCGCGGTAGATGATGCGCGGACCCTGTTTGACGAAGTAGATGCCGCGCGGCTGCGCAGCTGCAGGAGCCACGCTTGTCGCGCCGACAAGCCCGGCAAGGGCTACAGCGGCGACAAGCGCCAAGCCAGTTTTCATTAACATCAGACTACCTCTCAGTTAGTTGCTCTGTCAGGGGAGTGACGTCACGCCCGGCGCGTTGCGTCGGCACCCGATTGGCAGTGCCTCACTTTGGTAAACGTGGGGGGCGGCGCTATCCGTCGCAATCACGATGCCGTGATGACAGCGCGTTATTTCCGCTGAACGCGGTTCGGACAGTCAGCACAACACGTGATTCACTTCGAGTGCGGTTGTGCGGCGTTGTAGGGTGCGGAAGGCGTCTTCGCTGTATCGCACCAGAGGCTGGCGCCGACGGCCTGTTGCGGTGCGATACGGTCTGAAGAGGGCCTTTCGTGCCCCACGCATTCGCAACCCGGTTTGCCGATCAATGCGCAACGATGACTGTTCGAAACGCGGTTAGATCGGGTCGCCCTCAAGTTCCTTGCCGAGGATCTCCACGGATTGGCGGGCGCCGGCGCTGAGGGGGAAAACCTCCAGCACGCGGCGGTAGGCGGCGAGCGCCGCTTTGCGGTCGCCTTGCGCTGAGCGGATCAGGCCAATGCCGGACAGAGCGCCAAAATGGCGCGGCTCCAGCGCCAGCACCTTGTCGATGTCGGCGAGGGAGGCGTCCATGTTGCCTAACATGTAATGCAGGGTCGCGCGTTTGTTCCATGCCTCGGCATGGTCGGGGCGGCGCTGGATCAGGGCGTCAAAGGTCGCCAGCGCCACGTCCAGCCTGCCGGTGCGCATCAGCACCGTGCCCTGCTGCATCAGCTTGTCACTCTCCGGTTCGCCCGAGCGCGACCAGGTGTCCCAGATGCGCTGCTCCAACGCGGTCGCGGCCTCCGGTTCCTTGGCGGCGCGCAATTGGTCGAGCAGACCGGCAGCGACTGACTTCAGGTCCGCCGCATACTGTAGCGGGCTGCGGGTCGCTGCGCCCGGCGCGTCATCGGCCACCGCTGGAGCGAACCCAAGCGCCATGACCATCACGATCAAGCTTGCGCCAAACTGTCTGAATTGACCCATGTGCTCAGCCTATGTTGGATGCAACCACATTGCAAACGCACAGGCAGTGGCAGTGGATCACGCTTGAGTGACGGCAAACGTGCATCGTTGCCGACGATTACCGGCAACCGAAACGGTGATGGCCGCGCAGGCGCAAGGACCGGGAATGGACGCCTTCAGTGGCTGCCTCAGTCACGCACCTGCCGCCGAACCACCTTGTCAACTGGCGGACTTCGTTGTCACTATACGCAACTTGAACTGTGCACCTGCATCGGTGAAATGCTGCCATGATGACGGTCTGGCAAATCCGGCGAAGCGTCAGGTGTCTTGCCTCCGCAGTGTTGGTACTCCTCTGTTCGCAAATCCTGCGCACTGACAGCGCCCGTGCGGCGGATACGGGCGCGCCCGTTGATCTGGCGCTGTTGCTCGCGATTGACTGTTCCGGCAGCGTCGATGCCATCGACTACCGCTTGCAGATGGACGGCTTGGCGGCGGCCTTCGCCAATCCGGACCTGGCCACCGCCATCGCCATTGGCCGGCATGGCCGGATTGCGGTCAGCGCCACGCAATGGTCCGATCGTGAACAACAGCATATCGTGCTGCCATGGACACTGATCGAGTCGGCCGAGCAAAGCATCGCCATCGCCGCGCACTTTGCCGCCATGCCGCGTCTGGGCAAGGGTGGCAGCACCTCGATTTCAACGGCATTGATCCATGGCATTGCCTACCTGCGCCGGGTGCCCGTGGCGGCAGAGCGGCGCGTCATCGACATCTCCGGCGACGGTGAGAACAACGACGGCCCGATCCCAGAGACAGTTCGTGACCTGGCGATTGCCGATGGCATCACAATCAATGGCCTCGCCATTCTCAGCGACGCACCCCGGCTTGACAGTTACTACCGCTACAGCGTGATCGGTGGCCCCGGTGCTTTCGTGATCGCCGCCAAGAACTTCGAGTCGTACCGCGCCGCCATTCTCGCCAAGCTGCTGCGCGAGGTGCAGTCGCCGGTCGCCGCCATCCCGCCACGGCATGGCGCTTTCAGCCTCGCGGTCCACGACGCCACGCGCTAGCCGTGATGCAGTGGATGGGCCGGCAAGCAAGCAGCGGGGCGGCGATGGTCAGCGTCTTTGACATTTTCAAGATCGGTATTGGTCCGTCGAGCTCACACACGGTCGGGCCGATGGTCGCCGCTGGGCGCTTCCTGGCACGGCTTGAGCGGCTGGGCCGGCTGGCGGAAGTCGACCGGGTCGCTTGCCACCTGTACGGATCACTGGCCTTCACGGGCCGCGGCCATGGCACGGACCGGGCGGTACTGCTGGGCCTCAGCGGCGCCAAAGCGGCAGAGATTGATCCGGCTGCCATTCCAGCGATCATCGATGGCATTGCCGCGACTGGATGCCTGCAGCTTGGGGGCCGGTTTTCCGTTGCCTTCGCAGCCGATCGCGACCTGATTTTCGATTTCAAGACCAAGTCGCCCGGCCATCCCAACGGCATGCGGCTGATCGCCTACGACAAGGCCCAGAGCGAGATCGCCAACCGGCTATACTACTCAGTCGGCGGCGGCTTTGTCGTGTCGGAGGATCAATTCGTTGCCGGACAACCTGCCGGTGGCGGCCTCGATGCGCGCCCGGTGCCGCATCCCTTCAACAACGCCCGGCAATTGCTCAATCTCTGTAAGCAGACCGGACTGTCCGTCGCGGAACTGGCACGGGTCAATGAGAACGCGCTGCGGGCCCCGGCCGATGTGATCAAGGGTCTCGACACCATCCTCGATGCCATGATGGCCTGCATCGAACGCGGCCTCGCTGCGGAAGGCATTTTGCCAGGTGGACTGAAAGTGCGGCGGCGGGCGCGCAATCTGTACCAAAAGGCCATCACCGACGCGAACCGCAACCTGGCCTATCCGCACCGCGCCTTCGACGAGGTCAGCGCCTTCGCCATGGCGGTCAACGAGGAGAACGCTGACGGCGGGCGCGTGGTCACCTCACCAACTAACGGCGCGGCGGGCGTGACGCCAGCCGTGCTGCGCTATTACCGCGATTTATGCCCCGGCTCGGACCGCGCCGGCATGCATGACTTCCTGCTCACGGCAGCGGCGTTCGGCGCCATCATCAAGCAGAACGCGTCACTGTCCGGCGCCGAGGTCGGCTGCCAGGGCGAGGTCGGCTCAGCCAGCTCGATGGCCGCTGCCGGGCTCGCGGCCGCCCTAGGTGGCACAGTGGAACAGGTTGAAAACGCCGCCGAAATCGCGCTGGAGCATCATCTCGGCATGACCTGCGATCCCGTCGGCGGGCTCGTGCAGGTGCCGTGCATCGAACGCAACACTATGGGCGCCGTCAAGGCGATCAACGCCGCCTCGCTGGCACTGGCCGGCGACGGCGAGCACATCGTGTTCTTTGACACGGTCGTGGAGACGATGCGGCTGACCGGCCTGGACATGCAGGATAAGTACAAGGAGACCTCCATGGGTGGCCTCGCGGTCACAGTCGTCGAGTGTTGAGCTGTCATACTCAGCTTCAGCCTATTTCATTCAACCTTCCCCCTGTCGCTGACCAATAGCCTCAGTTAGTTTGCGTATGGCTGCGTTGGACTGAGGGAGGCATCATGCCAAGCAGGAACCGCGAGTTCCTGACCCGAGCCCTGCGCTTGACGTGTCCGCATAGACTGTCTTTGGGCGCAATTTGTCTGGGCTTTGCTTTGATGCCGGGGGCTGCGATCGCTAACGACGGCGTCGCTGAAGTCGGTGCCGGGGGGTTGGAGTTTACCAGTAACGCGTTCGTCGAGATGGCCGAGGAAGATCTGCGGATTTCGCTCGATCGGATTGATGTGCGCTACGTCTTCAAGAACACCCAGGACGAGCCGCAGACCTTGCTCGTCGCCTTTCCCTTGCCGCCGCTTTCGGGGGAGTGGTTTGGCGAAGATGCTGATACGCGTCTGGCCAGTGCCGACCCGCTGAAATACCTGGACTTTACCACCAAGGTCGATGGCAAGCTGGTCGCCACGCAAAACGAGCAGCGGGCGCGCGTACTGACGCTGGATGTCACGGAGGCGCTGAAAGCGGCGGGGTTGCCGCTGTTCCCAGGCGCGCCGGACCTTCAGGCCAAACTTGCTAAGCTGTCTGGCGAACAGCTGGAAGCCTTGATCGTGCGCGGCGCCATCGAGCGCATCGGCACAGACCGGTTCCCCCGCTGGCAGTACAGCGCAACGTATTACTGGAAACAGACCTTCATAGCCGGCAAGCCCGTAGTGATCGAGCACAGCTACCGCCCGATCGCTGGCGGCTCTGTGCCCTATGACAAGTTCCTCGATGACTTCGCGGGCACCTATTGCATCGATGACAGTTTTCGTGGCGCCTACAACACGACCAAGGGCAAGGAAGGGTCGCCCGGCTTCACCTGGGTGAACTACATTCTGACGACCGCTGGCACGTGGGCGGGGCCAATCGGCAAGTTCAAGCTGACGATTGAAAAGCCAAGTCCAGACTCTGTTGTTTCATTCTGCCGGATGGACGTGAAAAAGACCGGACCAACGACGTTTGAATGGACGGCGGAAAACTATAGCCCGCAGGATGACCTCGATATCCTGTTCCTGAAGAACTGATCTGGCGCCGCAATCCTGCTGGCGTCCCAGTCGTCCTAGCGTCCCAGTCGTGCCGCCAGCACGACTGGGCTATTTTCTGATGCTCTGCGCCAGCGCCAGTATGGCAGCTGCCGTCAGCACTAGGCCGAGGCCATGGAAATAGCAGGTGGCACCGAGCCATTGCAGCACGACACCGGAGCCGAAAGCGCCGGCGATGGCGGTGATGTTGTAGGCCAGCAGGGCGCTACCCGATGCCTGCAACAGTTGATCGGCGCGCACCGTGTCGATCAGGCGTTGAAAGCTGACTGAATAGAGCGGCATGGCAAAGCCACACAGCAGCGCGCCGCAGCCAATCAGCAGCCTGATGCCGCCGGTGCCGGTCGCCCAACCCGCGATCCAGGGCAAAGCGAACGCTACTGCTGCAGCGATTGCAGCAGCACTGATCGCGACCGGCAAGCGACTGCCGCTGCGCTGGTGCAGCACGTCACCTATGGCGCCGAACAGCACTTGGTAGAGACCGCCAGCGAGATAGGCCGCGCCGACGAACAGCGCCATGGCGTCGTGCGAAACGCCGAGATCCAGTACGGCGATGGCGCTGGCGGCGTTGAACGACGAGATGAAGGCGCCCACCAGGGCGATCATACCGAGAATCGCGGCGTGTTCACGGAAGAAGCGCAGTGACGGCATCGCTACCTTGAAGCCAGTCAAGCCGGCTGGCAACGGCGCCAACCGCGTTGGCAGCACCGCCAACAGTAGCAGCGCGCCGGCCGCCAGAAATCCGATCTTCTCCGGCAGCATAACGACCAGATAGGGGCCGATCGCCATGCAGCCGATCCGCAAGGCCTCGCTGGTGCCCATGATGCGGCCGCGTGCCGAGGGCGTCGTCAGGCCACCGAGCCAGGCATCGGCCGCCATGTAGAACGCGCCGGCCGAGAAACCGGTGCCAAGCCTTAGCAATAACCAAGCCATCAGTGGCAGTGGCAATGCGAAGGCCGCCGCGGAGACGCCGCCGATCAGCATAGCGAGCGCGAAGGCATTGCGTAAGCCGAGCACGCGGATCACCGCGCCAAAAGTCAGCGAGCCAAGGAACGAGCCGGCATAATACGCTGCTGCCGTCGCACCGATGAATGTGGGCGACGCCGATTGGCCCTGCATTGACAGGGCAACCAACGGAAACAGTGCGCCACTGGCGAGGCCATAGAACGGACTGGCCAGCACCACCCAGACGGCGCGCGTTACCTGTTCGGCGAAGCTGGGTTCGGCAGCGAAGTCAGGCGCGAGATGGTTGTCCTTCATCGCGTCACCCGCGTTCGTTGACCGTGACCGTTCAAGGACGCGCTCGCCATGACCGATCGCGCGCCTTCCTGTTCGCACGGCCCAACCCGTTGCTTATCCATCGCGCCCGCCGCAAGCCAGCCGGTTCAACCGCGCCCTGATCTGTCCAGCTGCGGAAATCTATCTTGCAGGGCTCGCCGTGATGCTAAACTGGCGAAACGAGTTGAAGACCAGACCGGACTGTCATTCTGCAAACCAGGGTTACCTCGCGTGGCTACGGATCCGATCCTCGACCAGTTGAGGCAGCTGCTTGCTAAGAGCGACCTGTTTCCATCGCTGGCTTCTGACCACCGGCACGTGCTTGCGGACGGCTGCGCTTGGTTTTCAATGCCCGGCGGCGCTCAGCTGTTTCAAGAAGGCAGCGAGTCGGATGCGATTTTCATTATCTCGACGGGCATGCTGGGCGCGTATCGACGTGAAGGTGATGGCAGTGAACGGCTGCTTGGGCGGATGGGAACGGGCGAGGTAGTCGGAGAAATCGGCTTAATCACCGGCGAAGTCCGCAGCGCCACGGTCAGGGCGCTGCGCGATAGCGAATTACTGCGCATTTCCAACCGCGATCTGCAGCGGGCGGCGCTGCATTCCCCGACCATCCTGACCGAGCTTTGCCGTACTGTCGTTCGCCGTCTCCGGGACTCACAAGCGCGGCAGCCTGCGCCGCGAAAATCCGCGACATTCACACTTGTGCCCCAGCACGCCGGCGTCGACATCCGCAGCCTAGCGACCCAGATTGCCGCAAGATCGGGTGCCGGTCGCGACGCTCTCATCGTTTCGAAGGAACTTGCTGACGGCCGCCCGTCCGATTGGCAGTCGCAATGCGAACGTGACCACAAGACACTGGTGTTTCTCGCTGAGCCGATCGCCAGCGCGTGGACCAAGTCTTGTCTGCGTCAGTCCGACATGATCGTCCTGGTGGCCCACGGTGCGACAAAACCGGCAGCATTTGCCGCCGCCGGCACGGGCGACGCGCATATGCCAAAAGACGTGCCAACCGACCTCGTGCTGCAATGGGATACAGGGATCATGCCGTCCCGCACCATCGGCTGGCTTGATCTCATCAAACCCAGGGCGCACTACCATGTTCGCTCATCGCCGGATAACGCGCGCGCCGCACGCCTGATCGCGGGGCAATCAGTCGGGTTGGTGCTTTCCGGTGGCGGCGCGCGCGGCTTGGCGCATCTTGGTGTCATGCGCGCCCTGAGCGAGGGCGGCATCGCGGTTGACGCCATCGGCGGCGTCAGCATCGGCGCGATCATCGGCGGGATGATGGCACTTGAATGGGATGTTCCAAGAGCAATTCGCGCTTACGCCGACGAATTCCTCAAGCGGCCGCACATTTCTGATTTCGCACTGTCCCGGCAATCCTTATTCTCCGGACGCAAAGCCAGACGATTAATAGATGACTGGTTAGGCGAGACCGCGATTGAAGAAATGCCGATTCGTTTCTATTGCGCTTCGACTAATCTCAGTAGTGGCTTGGAAAGCGTTCACACGAGCGGACGCTTGGCAACCTGGGTGCGAGCGTCGTTCGCGGTACCAGGGGTGTTTCCGCCCGTCCTGGAAAATGGCAGCGTTCATGTCGATGGTAGCGTTCTCAATAATCTACCGACAGACCCGATGCGCAAACTTGGCGTCAGCGCTGTCATCGCCGTAGATCTCGGTGGGGAAAACACGCCAGCAGAGCAGGCGGGAGTGCCCGGCCTGCTTGAACTGCTATGGCGGGTCGGTTGCATCGGCGGCACGGCGAGCACACATCTGGCGCACAAGCAGTGTGATTTCATCATTACCCCAGATGTGCGAACCATCAAATTTCTTGATTGGAATGCCTATCAGCAGGCGATTGATGCCGGCTATGCGGCAACCATCAAGCAATTGCCGGACATTCAGAAAGTACTGAAACCCTGAGGCGATACCGGCGTTCGGTGTCAGCGCCGGGCGAGCCGCACGAATTAATTGCCAACAAGCGAATTGGTGTTCCGGTAGCGCAGAAACACTGCCTGAGCGGCGCCCCAGCTTCGCCGGTCGATTTCGTCGAAGCCGGCTACCGGCAAGTTCAGCTTGGCGTCGGCGCGCTCTTCCAGCACCGCGATCGCGCCATCAGCCAGCCAGCCGCCATCCCGCGCCGAAGCCAGCGCCTTCTCGCCCAGGCCCTCGCCATAGGGCGGATCGAGAAACACCAGGCCAAACGGCCCAAGACTTTGCACGGAACCAAGCGCCGTGGCGTCGCGCCGGAAGATTTTGGCGATGCCGTTGAGGCCCAAATTCTGCAGGTTCTCGCGGATCAGGCCGCGCGCATCGGCGTCCATCTCCACATGCACACAAGACCGCGCGCCGCGCGACAGCGCCTCGATGCCAAGTGCGCCGGTGCCGGCAAACAGATCGAGCACATCGACGCCGCCAAGGTCGAAATCGGCGATGCCATGCACCAGGATGTTGAACACCGACTCGCGCACCCGGTCCGAGGTCGGACGAACCCGCTGATCTTCAGGCGACACGAGGCGCTGCCCCTTCAACCGCCCGGCGACGATACGCATAGTGAACATGCCTGCGGTTGACTTCAGAACCGGCAACCAATCGCGACCAGTAGTGCGTCAAGCCTTCAGCGCGGTGAGGCTCAGGTTGACGGTGGGTGCGCAATCACAGCCCTTGGAAACAGCGGCCCTGGCTGGGGTTGTGCGAAACCCGCAGAGTTCGGGATGAGAATCGCAGCATTGCTCGCCGAGGTAAGTGAACAGCGACCGCACAGCCTCGACCTCGACTGTATAGCGGACAAAGCGCCCCTGCCGGACTGATACGACCAAGCCTGCGTTCTGCAATTCCTTCACGTGGAAGGAGCACCCAGAGGCAGCTACACCGATCGTTTCGGCCAGCTCTCCGGCATTGAGCCCACGCGCGCCCTCGCGGATCAAGCGACGGAAAATCGCCAGCCGGTGACCGTGCGCCAACGCCGCCAGCATCTTCACAACTCCGGCGTCGCTGAGTGTCGCAATCGTCATGCAATTGAAGTCCTGATCAAAATCGGAACAGACGAGCATCAGTTGGTAGCCAAACTTGTGGCCGGCGACAAGGCGCGCGAGCACGAACCATCGACGGTCTTGAAGCTACATTGGCGCGCGCGTCAATGCGTCTGCCCAGCATCGGATGGCCGCACTATCGGCGGAAAGTTCGCAGGCCAACCCTCCGTGGAAGTCGTGCCACGGTTGCTCGTATGGCGCGCGTACTGCTGTCAATAGCGGCACTCCGGCGTCAAGAGCGCGGGCAAAGCAGGCGCGATATCCCCGGCCCTGGCTTTCGGACCTGCCGAAGCGGTTGAGGACCAGGATGTCGACGCGATCGTTGATCGCGGCGTCAACGACCGCTTCCGTGCGGGCCAGGCCATGTTCGTCAAGTCGACAGCCACGAGCGCCGGGGCCGCGCTCTTACCAGATATCGAATGTTGCCCGTGTGCGCAGGTCAACGAGCCGCACGTGGTCGGCGCGGCCACCGCGATGCTCGCCGGTCATCACCTGCAATAGTCCGCCGATTAGAAATCCACGATTGGAGAGGTCACTGCATAGCTCGATTAGAAAGCCATCGATGTTGAACCCACGCGGATAGTGAATGGCTGCGATTGCCGACGACATAGAGTCCTCGTGGAACTGCGTGCGAACGCGACACGCCGTGCCCGCTCGCACTCGCGCAGGGGGCGGCGCAGCGATGGTCGCCGAGCCGCCCCTGGTTTGCGAGTTCGTCAGCCCGGTGTGTAGTGCTGGCTCTTAAAACTCAGGCCCGCCACGCTCGCTGGCGCGTCCGCGAGCTTGCGGATGTTCGCCCAGGTCTGCTTGTAGTTCGGCAGGATCAACTCGTTCGTACCGGCGTTGACGACGTTGCCTTGCACGCCCGTCGGATAGGCGAACAGCATGAACGTTTCGCCCTTCTTGGCACTTGCGGTCGGATAGACCATAGCCTGGGTCGAGCCGTCGTCATTGTAGATTTCGACCAAGTCGCCCTGCTTGACACCGAGTTCAGTCATGTCGGCGGGGCTGATTTCGATGAACGGATAGGGCCAGCGGTCCATGACGAACTCATTGTCCTGATCGAGATAGGCGTTCTGCCAGATGTGATTGGCGCGGCCGTTGTTGATCAGGAACTTGAACTTGTCCTTCTGCTCCTGCTTGCCGGGCGCCTGCAGGCCCCGCCATTTGGACTCGAAGAACGTCGCCTTGCCATCCTTGCCGCCGAACTTGCCGTCGGCGTACAGGCGCTTAGTGCCCACGATCTTGCCGTCGGCGAACCCGGTCGCTGGCTCCTGGAAGCCGTTGGTGCCCATTGCCTTCAGCCGCTCATAGGTGACGTGTTCGCCGCCGCCCGCCACTTTCTGATAACCGTCCGTGAAGGCGTCTTCTTCCGTCTTCCAGGCAAAGCCCTTGAACTGGTCGGCGTATTTCGTGTCGCCACCAGCGCGCAAGACCCGTTCCATGTGGTTAGCGATGCGGGCCGCGATCAGGCAATCGGGCATCGATTCGCCCGGCGGGTCCATGTAGCGCTCGGTGAGCCGCATGCGCCGCTCGCCGTTCATGGAGGTCAGGTTCATCTCGCCTGAGGTGGCTGCGGGTAGCCAGACGTGGCTCGCCTGGCCGATCTGGGATGGCACGATATCAACGTCGACAGAGAACAAGCCGCCGGCCTTGATGGCGTCGACGATTGCCTTAACGAGCCCATCCTTGTCGCCAGCTGGCACCGAATCCATCGCCGTCTTCACGATATCGGTGCGGCGCTTGTACATGCGCTTGAAGGCATGCGCGTTGAGCGTCGTCTTATAGTGATCGCAGGCCCAGATGTGGTGCACGCCGCCCTTGCCCTCGAGCAGCAGCTTGTCGACATAGGCCGCAGGTTTGCCGACATGGGCGTCGGACGGACGGGCATAGCCTTCCTGATGGCCGCCCATGCGCACGCAGCCGCCGCCGGGCCGGCCGAGATTGCCGGTCACCAGCGCCACGTTCACCAGCGCCGCGTTGGTGCGGTAGTTGTCATTGCCCCAGATCAGGCCTTTCTCGTAGGCGAACATGGTGCGGCGGCGCTTGGCATTTTTCGGCTCGGCGATCCAGATCGCTGCCTTTTCGATATCGGCAACGCTGAGTCCCGTGATCTTGGCGGCGTCCTCGAGCGAGGTGCGATTGGCCTCGACGGCCTTGGCGAAGTCGTTGGTCGAGGCGTCGATGAACGCCTTGTCCGCCCAGCCCTTGTCGTTGATGTAGGTCAACCAGGCATTGAACAGCACCATGTCGGTGCCGCTGTTGATGGCCAGATGCAGGACGTTGTCTTTGCCAGCTTCCGCTTCGGCGGCGGCAACAGTCGCCGTCCGGCGCGGATCGACAATAATCATGCGCGCGGCGGCGTGATCCTCACCCGCCAGTTGTTCCTTCTTCTTACCCAAGCTGCCGCCGCGCAGGTTGGGCACCCAGTGATTGAGGAAATAGTTGGTCTGCGTTTCCAGTGGGTTGCAGCCAACCGCGACCAAAGTGTCGGCGAGTTCGGCATCCTCGTAGCAGTTGTTCAATTCGCCAACGCCCATGTCGCGCGTCGCGTGCACTTCGGAATTGTAGGCCGGGCGGTTGTGGATCCGGATGTTCTTGACCTTCATGGCTTCGAAATAGAGTTTTCCGGTGCCCCAGGTGTTCTCGTAGCCGCCACCGGCGCCGCCATGGTCGAAGGCCGAGACGAACAGGTTATCCTCGCCGCCATCGGCCTTGATCATCGCCACGGTCACACGCGCCACGAGATCGAGCGCGTCATCCCACGAGGTCGGCTGCATCTGGCCATAGCGCCAGACCATCGGCTTAGTCAGGCGCTGCAACTGCGTGCCGCGTGACCTTGAAAAGCTGGTCTCGGCCATGCGCGCGCCACGGATCGAACCGAGTCCGGAATTGACCTCGCATGCCGTGTCGGGCTTAATGACGATGTGCACGTCCTGGCCGTTCTGCTGGACGACGTTGTACATTGATGGTGCGTACCAGGCATCGGTCTCGGCGCCCTGCTGCTTGCTCAGGTCCGTGTTGAACACGTTCTGGCCGGGCTCAGTGCCGCCCTGCTTGTTGGCCGGCCACGTATACGCGTGATAGCCGCAGCCGACGATACAGAAATGGCAGGTGACATTGTGCTTCTTGGCATCCGCTGGGATGATGGGGAGCCGGTCGATCTGACGCTTGAAAGCCATGATTGTTTTCTCCCTCAAAGCACGTTGGACAGGCGGCCGTAGATCAACTCGTCGACGCCTTCGGCGAATATCTCGCCCTTGTCGTCAACCCGGAGCATGAACTGCGGCAGGTTCTGCGTGGCTTGTCCGTGGATCTGCTGCCCGCCATTTTCGCAGTCAAAACGCGAGTAGTGACCCGGGCAGTTGAGAGATTTATCGGCGGCGCTGTAGGCGAGCGGAAAGCCCTTGTGCGGGCACATGACCGAGAACGCGACGATGTCGCCGTCGGGACCGGCGCCACCAGCGACGCGGGTACCGAGCTTTATCAGCACGCCCGGAGAATCGGCATCGGGATAGGCAACGGGCAGCGGGTCGTTTCCCTTCAGTTCGGAAACGTTGGCCAGTCTGTTGACTGGGTAGTCAACGCGCGCGCCGCCGGCTTTCGCCTGGGCTTCCGACGGCATCACCGTCGCCACCGCTGCGCCGGCCGAGGCCAGCACGCCACCGCGCAAGAACTGCCGGCGGCCAGCATCGACAAGTCGATCGCACTTCGTCATCTGGGCATCTCCCTGCTCGCTTCTTCTTGGTGTCGTTTCAAGAAGTGTAGAAGCGTTGAGCAGTGCGATGCAAGCACTGAATTGCGTAATAGAGCCCGCCTATCATGGCGTGCCTACTTGCGAGATAACGACTAAGCAGAGTTTCCTCACTTGGCCAACGGTTGGCGTGCTGGCGATGTCCGGAGCTGGACGAATCGGACGTGACCGACATGGGCGGCCAGCGACGTGATTGACCCTGGCTGTGTGAAAACGGGTGCGGACCGAGAATCGTTAGAATCGATTTCCCGTGGCCACTCGGATTGGCCTGGTGCTGCTA
>JANNSA010000053.1:0-1957 GCA_031402115.1 Hyphomicrobiaceae bacterium
CACGACACCGGTCCCAGGCAGTGGCAGGCGCGCATCGGCAAGATCCCGGTCGCGGTGGCCTGAAGGCGCGTGACCGGGCCTGCACGGCCCTTCGATCGCCCGAAGGGCCGCGCGGTCCTGAATTGCAGCAGACGGCGTTCAGTCGTCGCTGTCGCGGAACAGCGAGAGGTCGATGGCGTTGGCCATCGCCAGGTAGCCGGCGTCGTTGGGGTGCAGGTGGTCACCGCTGTCGTAGGCCGGCAGCATGCGCGTCGGGAAGGCCGGGTCGCGGATGACGCGGTCGAAGTCGATCACCGCATCGAATTCGCCACTGCCGCGGATCCAGGCGTTCACGGCCTGGCGTTTGACCTCGCCCGCGGGCGTGAAGTAGCCGGGGAAGACCGTGCCTTCGAACGGTGTCAGCGTGGCGCCGTAGATCTTCAGCCCGCGCTCCTTGGCGCGCGCAATCAGCTGCCGGTGGCCGTTGATGATGTCGGCCGCGCTGACCTGCTCGGCCGGCAGGCCGAAGGCGCCGGGGATGCCGATGTTGTTGATGCCCTCGAGCAGGATCACCCACTTGGCGCCCGCCGTGGCGCCGACGTCGCGGTCGAAGCGCGCCAGCGCGTTGGGGCCGATCAGGTCGTGCAGCGTGCGGTTGCCGCTGATGCCCTGGTTGGCGACTGCCAGGTGATCGTACGGGTGACGGGCCTGCAGCCGGGCAGCCAGCACGTTGGGCCAGCGGCGGTTGGCGTCCACCGTCGAGGCAAATCCATCGGTGATGGAGTCGCCAAGGGTCACGATCGCCGCGCTGCGCTTGTGCGCCTTGACGCTCAGCCCCGACAGGAAGAAGCCTGAAGTGGGCGTGGCCGCCACCGGCGGCGAGATCGCCGCCGTGTAGTTGCCCGGCGTCGTGACGTAGCTGGTCTGCACACCCAGCGAGTGGAAGGTGCTGGTGCTCACGGTGTCGGGCAGGTAGATGCTCACGACCACGTTGCTCAGCGCCGGCACCCGGATGTCGACCGGGTCGCTGATCAGGGGTGCGCCGGCCGGGATCGTGAAGCTGCTCTGTCCGCCGACGGTGACCGGGCGGTCGCTGCCCGGCACGGTCGACACACCTGCCAGCTGGTGCGCCACGCGCAGCTCGCCCACGCGCAGCGGCGTGCGCCCGAACTCGTTGCTCAGGCGCAGGCGCACGGTGTTGCCGCCCAGGCTGATGTGCACGATCTGCCGGATCGTCTGGTTGGAAAAACTCGCCGGGTTGGGGTTGATGAAGGGCGGCTCGGGCGGCTGCGGGCTGGCGGTCCAGCTGGCGACCCAGTTCTTGCGGCCGTCGTCACCGTGCGCGGCCGCAGGGCCCCAGGCACCGGACAAGGCCACGGCAGCCAGGGCCACGCCGGCAGCGCGCGCCGACAGGCGTGCGATCAGATCTTTCATGTTGCTCCTCCGCGCGGGCCGCATGGATGGATGGCCCCACCGGGGCCCGCCCACGGTGAGGCAATGTGTTTCGGATCGCCTTTGCAGGCTGCGCACTGTAGAGACCCCGCGCAGGCGAAGCAAGCTGGGCATCGAGCCGGGCGCGCCTTGCCGCTATGCTTGCCAGCCGCCGCACCGGACCTGCACGCGCCTCCGTCCCGGCCCCCAGATCCCGTTCCGCAACGTGTCTCAGCTCTTCGAAGTCCACCCCACCCATCCGCAGGCGCGGCTGCTCAAGCAGGCGGCACAGATCCTGGCCGGCGGCGGCATCGCCGCGGTGCCCACCGACAGCAGCTACGCGCTGGTGTGCCGCCTGGACGACAAGGCCGCGGCCGAGAACCTGCGCCGCATCCGCCAGGTCGACGACAAGCACCACCTGACGTTGCTGTGCAAGGACCTGCGCGAGCTGGCGCGCTTCGCGCGCGTCGACAACCGGCAGTACCGCTTGCTCAAGCTGGGCACGCCGGGGCCCTACACCTTCATCCTCGAGGCCACCAAAGAGGTG
>JANNSA010000054.1:0-2126 GCA_031402115.1 Hyphomicrobiaceae bacterium
GTGAATCCCGGTGGCACGTTGAGACCGATCTGCGTCATCTCGCAGAGGTTGGCACCCTTGCCGCCAAGGAGCATCTTGTTCTTGCCGTCGCCTTCTTCGAAAGTGTAGATGTATTGCTTGCCGGTGATAACGGCGAGGTTCGGTTTGGTCATGGTCGGCTCTCTCTTGACTGGAGTAACAGATTGTTCGCGGGTCGAATGGATGCTTATCGGCATCCTCTTTTTTAAAGCAATCAGGGGAAAAAAGAAAGCGGACTGATCAAGCCGCAGCGCTTAAATGCCCCACCCGTGCGAATATCGTATTTCGGAAGCAGTCATTGGTGGAGGTCTGCCATCGGCCTTGAGCGGACATTCATGATTTTCTTGTTTGCTCTGACTTGGGAAACTGAACCTCAGACCCTCGCCTCCAGCGCTCGTATCGTGCGCTGGTAGATGGCTTCGGGATGGCCCTCGGCGGGCACCGTAACGAGCAGGTTGCGTTTGCGGTAGTAATCAGTCAGAGGCGCGGTACTGGACTCGTAAGCAGCCATGCGCACCTTGACTGATTCCGGTCGGTCATCTTCCCGTTGAATCAGATGTCCTCCGCAATCGTCACATATGCCTTCGGCTTTCGGGGGTCTGGATTGGATGTGATAGACCGCCTTGCATTTCTCGCAGGTCCGGCGTCCGCTGAGTCGCGCAATGATAGTGTCGAGCGGCAGCTCGTAACTCAATACCGCATCGAGTTCAATCTGCTCGTGCGCCAACAGTGTCGTCAGTGCCTCGGCCTGCTTCACGGTGCGCGGAAAACCGTCCAGCAGAAACCCGCCGCCGCACTTCAGGCAGCCGGTCCGTTCCTCAATAATGGCGAGCACTGTGTCGTCGGTAACGAGTTCGCCTTTGCGCATGGCGGCCAGAGCCGAGTTGATGGCCGGACTGCGATCGCAGGCGTCGATGGCTTTTGCGGCGCGAAAGACGTCCCCAGTGGAAAGCTGGCAGGCACCGAGTCGCTCGCTCAGCAATTCAGCCTGTGTGCCCTTGCCGACACCGGGTGCTCCGAGCAGCACAAAGCGATGGGGATGTGCCTTAGTTTGCGGCGGGGGGCTGCAACTGGTATCGGGCCCTTTAAGCCAGGCAGCACGGTCGTTTTTCGTGTTCATGTCGCTCACCTTTTCTCTAAATGTATTCTGACTAATGTTCGACGATTAAAAGTCGATTTACCTGATGTAGATCAAATGACAACGCGAATATCGCGCCTGTCAAGAACGCTGCAACGCCGCTCGCACGATTGTGACCGTCGGCTTGGGGAGGGAATCCGGTATCAAACCGGACACCGATTCAATCCTGAATCAGATTTTGCGCGGAATCACGATCTGCGTCTGTGTGACTATCGCGACCTTGGTGCCGTCGGCATTCCTGATGGTCGTCTGCCATACCATGGTCGTGCGCCCGACATGCAGCGGCACCGTGGTTGCAGACAGTACGTCGCCCTCACCCGCGGTAAAAAAATTGGTTTTTGATTCCAGCGTCGTCGTGCGATAACCCTCGGGCAGGTTAGCCAGCGTGCCTATCGCACCGAGCACATCGGCAAACGCCATCAGTACGCCGCCGTTGATCCGGCCGCTGCGGTTGAGATGATCCGCGGCAACCTGCATCGTGGCCGCTATGCGCCGGCGCGCGAGTTTTTTCAGCCGTATGCCCAGCGTGCGGCTCACGCCCATGGCCAGCGACTGTTCGATCAGCGCGCGGTTGGCCGGCAACAGTGTGTTGGCCGGTAATGCAATCCGGGTGGACGTTTTTTTGCCCGTCTTGCGAATCCTGCTTTGCGCCTTACCCACGATGAAACCCCCTGATTTATGGCGTGTGGAGTATAGCCGAAGGCACTGCGCGAAAAATTGATACCGCATTGGGAAATTATTTATAAGCCATTGTTTTTATTTATAATTTTATCGCTTGCGAGACAGCCTGATTCTTGGCGTAATACCGGCCACCATGAGAGCAACCCTCAACGGCGCAAGCCTGAATTACGAAATCCTCGGTGGCACCGGCCCGTGGGTCGCGCTGTCGCCCGGCGGCCGGCGCGCGCTGGCTGCAGTGAAGCCGCTGGCGCAACGCATCGCTGCCGCAGGTTATCGCGTGCTGATTCAC
>JANNSA010000055.1:0-3995 GCA_031402115.1 Hyphomicrobiaceae bacterium
CCACCGTCACCGGGACTACGCCAATAGGTCTTCCATCCCTCCTCAAGCTCGATTTCCAGGCCAACCACATAACGCGGCTTGCCACTCGAATCGGCTTGTTCAAAGGCCTTTTCCGCCTGCGACTGCGCCTTCAGCATCGTGGTGTCTCCTGCGAATCAGAAGACTCTCACAGATCCAGCATTCGCCGCCCAAGTCACCTACAGATTCACCCAATCGCCCTGCACCAACCCTCACTATGGCTTGACTTGCGCAATGGGGTTGCTGGGCCGATATGCACAGAGCGTCTTTTAAGGAGCCCGACCCATGCGTCGTTCACTTCCTCTTTTCACGGCCGTCGTGGCGATAGCGTTCGCCACAGTGCTGAGTTGCATCGACGCCTCGGCTGCCTCGAGCGACTGGGTCACGAAGCTGGGCGGCCGGCTGCGACTGATCAGCGTTGAACAAGCCGATTCGAGTGGCAAGCCGCGTTATGTGGTTGGCCTGGAAATCGAGCTTGAGGAGGGATGGAAGACCTATTGGCGTAGTCCCGGTGACGGTGGCGGCGTGCCGCCGACGGTGACCTGGGAGGATTCCAGCAATCTGAAACGCGGCGTCATGTCGTATCCGGCGCCGGCGCGATTCACGGATGCGATCGGCGATTCGATCGGCTACCACGACCGTGTCACCTTCCTGCTCGATGTCGCCGCCGTCGACACGAGCCGGCCCATCGAGCTCAAAGCCGGTATTTTTGTCGGTGTCTGCAAAGACATTTGCGTGCCGGTCGACGCCGAACTCGGCCTGCAATTGAAGCCAGGTGAGACGGCGGACCCAGCGATCGCCGCGACGCTGCAACGCGCGCGCGATGCCGTACCCATCATGGAGGGCGCTGATGGCGCCGACGCCAGCAAGGGCCCGACGATCGGTGACGTGCAAGCCACGCTCAAGGGTGCCACGCCAACGCTGACGGTGGACGTGAAACTACCGGCCGGTGCGACGTCGGTAGATTTGTTCATCGAGTCCGAAGATGGCAGTTTCATTCCGCTGCCAGCCAAAGCCGCGCCGGATGCCAACGGGCGCGCCATGTTTACGGTCGATCTGACCCGGGCGCAGAAGCCTGCGTCACTGATTGGCAAGACGCTGCTGCTCACCGCCGTCACCGATCGCGGCGCCCTGGAAGCCAAACGCAGGATCGGCAAGTAGGGTTGAGGACATGATGCTCATCTTCGACCAGACAGAACGTTCCAAGTGACGCTCCGCAGCTGCGGCCGAGGATGATCATCGTGTCCCCGTCTGTCAGCCCGGCGCGTGCTGCAGCACGTGCACGCCGCTGACGCCGCGTCCCGGAATGGGGACACGATGCGCATCTTCGGCGATAATTGGCGCGGATAAGGCCGCAACCCCGGAACAATGCCGAAGATGACCATCATGTCCCCAGCGCCGCGCATCTATCTCGCCGGGCCCGAAGTGTTCCTGCCGGATCCGCTGGCGGCTGGCGACGCCAAGCGCCGGTTGTGTCAGGCGCATGGCTTCACTGGCGTGTTCCCAATGGATGCGAGCCTAGACCTGACTGGCCTGGCAGCTGCGGAAAAAGCGCTGCGGATCGGCCGCGCTAATGAGGCGCTGATCCGCGACTGCGACCTGCTGATCGCGCATCTGACGCCGTTTCGCGGGGTCAGCGCCGATGCCGGCACGGCGTACGAGTTGGGCTACGCACGGGCACTGGGCCGCCGCGTGTTCGGCTACACCAATCTGACCGCCGACTACCGCACGCGCGCCGCCGGTTTTCGCGCCACCAAGGGTCAATGGCCAGACCACGGCGACACGGTTGCGGTGGAAATGGAAGATTTCGGCCTTGCCGAGAACCTGATGCTCGACACCGCCATCAGCGACAGCGGCGGCGTGCTTGTGCGCACTGAAGTCACAGCCGGCACCGAACTGACGGACCTTGTCGGCTTCATCGAATGCCTGCGCCAGGCCGCCGCAGTGATGGGTCTGGTGACGAAGTGTTGACCATGCTGGTGCAAGCTCACGCAACTTCGGGTGCCGGGCAGGAGCGGGCATGGCAATTCAGGTTGAACCCGGCCAGTGGTTGCTGGTTAACGGCCCGGCGCAAGCCGATGGCGCCACCGCTTCCCTGACGCTTGGTGATTATTGCGTCCATGCCGGCGTCCGCACGCCGCTGGTACCGTTGCATTCCGCCGACGGCTACCTGATCGGCTGCGTGCTCGGCGAAGCGATTGATCTTGCCAACCAAGGCTTCTTGCACACCGCAGCTGGCGCCGACGGCCCAACTCCGGCGGTGATCATACCCGATGTCCTGGCGCAGCTTGACACCACACGCGTTGAGAACTGGCTGTACGGGCTCGGCGGCGACTGGTCGGCGGTGATTGTCACGCGCGATGTGCGCCGGTTGTACCAGTCACCCTGCCGGTCGCTGGTCTATGACCTGACGGCCCGCCGCGCCGCTGCCGCGCCCGCCTCGCTGCTGCCGCGTACCGACTATGCGGCGCGCTTCGACCGGGCGCTGTTCCTGGCGCGTGACATGGAGCATCTCGGCTGGCTGCCAGCCGGCCTGACCTGCCATCGCGGCGTCCGCCGTCTGTTGCCGAACCACGCGCTCGACCTGACCAGCTGGCAGCCTGTGCGGCACTGGGCCGGTCCCGAAGGAGAAAGCACCGATACCGGCCGAACCATTGCCGCCATGTCAGCAACAATGTCCGCGACGCTGATGGCCGTCGCCCGTACCAAGACGCTGAACTTTGCCTTTACCGCTGGTCATGACAGCCGCGCCGTGCTCGCTGCCGCCCGGCCCTTAATGGCAGCCGGGGACGCCCGCGCCTTCACCATCGGCATCGGTGACGGCAGCCCTGATACGGTCATCCCGGCCGAGATCTGCGCGGCAATTGGCCTGCCACACGCCATGGTGCCGGAGCGCCAGGCGACCGCATCCGAGCGCGAACTCTGGCTGATCCGTGCCGGCCATTGCGTTGGTGACGCCAATCTGCGCATGCACCCCACTGTCTGGCGCTTCGGGCCGCACGACGCCGTCATCACCGGCGCCGCTGGCGAGGTTGGTCGCGCCCGGCAATGGACCAGCAGCGACCATCGCCAGACCCGCCTGACAGCGCACGGCGTCATTGCCCGGCTGGAAGTCGCGCCGCTGCCAGAGATGGTGGAAGCCATGCATGCCTGGCTGGAGGGCCTGGCCGGCCATAACGCCCTGCGCATTCTCGATCTCGCGCATCTGGAACATCGCGTCGGCGGCTGGGCCTCGCCGATGACCTTCGGCAACCCGTTCGCACCCTATCATTGCGGCCCCCTGGAGCACCGCGCCGTCATTGCCGGCATGCTGGCTTTGCCCGACGACTGGCGCCGCAGCAGCCGCTATGTCGACGCACTGATCGCACAGGGTTGGCCCGAGCTGGCGCGCTGGCCTTATAATCGCTTTGCAGGCGCCCGCCACTACGCCTATCTCGCCAGCCGTCTGTTGTCCGTCAGCCGCATTCGCCGCAAGCTGCGCCTGCAGCTGGTGTCGCGGCTGGTAGGCTAAGCCAACGGGCCAGTTACGAAACGGGCCGGCTGCGGGAACGGCGGTGAACCAACCTAGGTTGGGCGGTTCATCAGGCCCGCTTCTGCCACCCGCGAATCTCGCTTGCCCACCCGCACGACCGCCGCTATAGCACTTGCCGGTCATGCCCTGTTCGTCTAGTGGCCCAGGACGCCCGCCTCTCACGTGGGTAACAGGGGTTCGAATCCCCTACGGGGCGCCATTCCGGATCGAAAAGTGCGAACCCCTAGGGTCGCCATCGAATCGACGACAATTCATTCTTCCGCCACATCGGCAGCTAGCGAGGACGAGTGTCAGCTGCGTCGCAAGCCGCTGCGCTAAACGCGATTTGCGACGCAGGTGGTTGAATGCTTAGGGACAGTCAGCACAACAAGTGAACCCCTGCGCGTGCGGTGGTGGCGACTGCGTAGGGTGCGAAAGGCGTCTGCGCCGTATCGCACCACAGTGG
>JANNSA010000056.1:0-7411 GCA_031402115.1 Hyphomicrobiaceae bacterium
GGCCTCGGCTGGCGACGAAGCCTTCTATGGCAAGAAGGAAGCGGCCATCTCGTTCGTTGGGCATTGGATGTGGCCGGCGCATTCCAAGGCACTGGGTGACGATCTGGTTCTGATCCCGATGCCGAAATGGGGCGACAAGCACATCACCGGCAACGGTGGCTGGTGCTGGGGCATGACCAAGAGCAGCAAGGATCCCAAGGCCGTCGGCCGGCTGATCGACTTCCTACTTTCAGATGCCACGTTGGCGCCGTTCATGGAAAGCCAAGGTGGCCCTCCCGGCACCAAAACGACGACAGCTGCAAGCACACTTTATGGACCCAAGGGCAAGCTGAGCGTTTACGCCGATCAGCTGTCCAAGGGTGTTGGCTTCCCGCGCCCCGTGCACCCAGCTTATCCCATCATCACGGCGTCTTTCGCTCAGGCGGTCGCTGACATCGTCGATGGCCAGGACGTCAAGGCAGCATTGTCAAAGGCCGCCAAGGCCATCGACGAGAACATTGCTGACAATAAGGGCTATCCGCCGTTCGGCAAGTGAAGACCTGAAGCGAACTCCTGCCTCGGAGGGGAGAGACGGGAGGGCCGGAGCGGTTGCGTCGCGCTATCAAAAGCGCGGCGGCTGCCCACTGCTCCGGCCGGTTGCGATCAAACCAACGCGTCGAGGTCGCCATCCCCTTGCTGTTCGCGCCGGTTTCGCCTTCCCGGCGCAGGCTGGGACCTAACCAGATCAGAACTGATGCGAGCTCGAACGGAGGTACCACCATGACGCCTTTGCAACGATCAGCGAACTCGAGCGCGTGGGCGATGATGGCGCCGGCGCTGATCATGGCGACCGTATTCATTGTCGTGCCGTTCGCGCTGGCCATCGTGTTGTCGTTCACGGATCAACGGCTGGTGCCGAACATCAACGTTCCGACGGATTTCGTTGGCATCCGCAATTACTACCGCTTGTTCGACCGGCCGGACTTCCTCAATGCGTTCTGGAACACTTTTGTATTCGCGCTGTTTATCGTGCCGATTCAGTCAGGTATCGCGCTTGCCGCCGCCATGCTGATCAACACAGCGTTGCCAGCCCGCAATGTGTTCCGCTCGATCTTCTTCCTACCGACCGTCATCACCATGGTCGTCGTATCGGTGATCTGGTTCGTGCTGTTCGGCAATGACGGCTTCTTCAACCAAGTTCTAAAGACGGTGACGTTCGGCGCCCTGGACAAGGTCGACAGGTTGCACACACGCTCAACAGCGTTGCCATCGATCATCACACTGTCGGCGTGGCAGGGTTTCGGCTTCCAGATGGTGATTTACTTGGCGGGTCTACAGGGCATCAACCGCGAACTCTATGAGGCGGCCGATGTCGACGGCGCCACGTCCTGGCAGAAGTTCATGCACGTGACCATGCCGAGCCTGCGCAACACGCATGTGTTTGTGCTCGTCACCACCACGATCTTCGCCTTCAAGTTGTTCACCCAAGTAAACCTGCTGACCCAAGGCGGTCCGGAGGGCTCGACACAAACTGTTGTGCGGTTGATCTACGAGAGCGGCTTCCGCAACGGTACGATCGGCTACGCAGCGGCGGTCTCGGTGGCGTTCTTCCTGATCGTGCTGGCGATCTCGCAGATCCAACGCATCTTCCTGACAAGCGAAGAGGAGGTCCGGGGATGAAACTCGCCGCAATCTTCAGGCTGGCGCTGGCGCTCGCAATATCCGTTATCGTGCTGGCGCCGCTCTGGTTGATGTTCGCGACCTCGTTGAAGTCCGACGAACAACAGATCCTGCTCGACTTCGGCACCTGGCGCGCCTTCTGGATTTCGCCCTGGGATGTCAGCCTGGAAAACTACCGGCAGGTGTTGAGCGACCCGACGTCGCCGTTCCTGCGCTTCCTGTTCAATTCCCTGCTGATCGTCACGTCGATTGTCGTGTTCGGCATCTTCGTGAACTCGGCCTGCGCTTTTGCGCTGGCGCGGCTGCGCTTTGCCGGCCGCACCTGGTTGATCGCAGCGATCGTTGCCTTGATCATTATCCCGATGGAGGCGCTGGCGGTTCCATTACTGCTGATGGTCAACCGCGTCGGCTGGCTGGAATCCTATCAGGTGCAGATCATTCCGTTCATCGCGCATCCGTTCTCGATCTACCTGTTCTACCAGTTTTTCTCCAAGCTGCCGAAGGACCTGGACGAGGCGGCATTCGTCGAGGGCGCCTCGCCGTTCCAGATTTACTGGAAGATCATCATGCCGTTGTCGCTGCCGGTGATCGCCACCGTCGCGATCCTGCAAAGCCTGGAATACTGGAACGCCTATCTGTGGCCGCTGATGGTGACGCGCGGCCCTGGCGTCAGGCCCGTATCCTTAGCACTGGCGCAGTTTTTTGGCACGCCGCCCTACATCTGGGGCGACCTGATGGCCTTTTCGGTCATGATGTCGCTGCCGATCCTGATTGTTTACCTCGCCTTCCAGCGTTGGTTCATCCAATCCGTCGTCAGCAGCGCCGTGAAGTAGTGATCCGCCGCGACCAGACTGCTCTTTGCCGCATAACTCGAGACGGAATGCATGCCCCTGATCCTGCCCGACCGTTACCTGTGGGACTTCTGGACCGTTCGCGACGGCCCGCTCACGCATCTATTCTATTTGAACGCGCCGCGTACGATCGCGCATCCGGACGACCGGCACGTCAACGCCGTGATCGGTCGTGCCACCTCGCTCAATCTGGTTGATTGGCTGGATTATGGCATCACAGTGCGTCCGTCGCTGGAGCCTGCTTGGGACGACGGCACGACCTGGACTGGTTGCACACTGAAGCGGCCCGACGGGCAATGGATGATGATCTATACGGGCACGCGCAAGTCAGAAAAGTTCAAGATCCAGCGTATTGGCGCCGCGCTCTCCACCGATCTCGTCACCTGGACCAAGCTCGACAGCAACCCGCTGCTGGTGACTGATCCACGCTGGTACGAGACCTATGATCCAGAAGCTTGGCACGATGAAGCCTGGCGCGATCCTTGGGTCTACGCCAACCCGTCTGGCCCCGGCTGGCGCATGCTGTTCACAGCGCGCGAGAAGACGGGGCACGCCAAGGGCCGCGGCACGATCGGCCGCGCCTCGTCGCCCGATCTGGTCAATTGGACCGCCGAGCCGCCGCTGTGTTCGCTCGGCGATTATGGCGAGATGGAAGTGCCGCAGCTCTTCGAGATTGGCGGCTGGTGGTATTGCTTGTTCTGCAACGCTGCCCGCAACCGCCGCGCCAATTACACCGGCGCTGGCGCGGTCACGGGTACCCACTATTTGCGGTCGCGCTCGCCCGATGGTCCTTTCGAACGCGTCGAGGATACATTCGTGGCCGGCGACCCGATTGGTCACTTGTATGCCGGTCGCGTCGTCGAGACCAATACGGGCGGCAAGGCCTTCATGGCGTTCCAGAACATTGGCGCCGACGGCCGCTTCATTGGTGGCCTCAGCGACCCGATGCCAATCTGGACGACGTCTGAGGGCCTGCTGCGCATCGACGCCCGCAAGTATCGCATCCCACTGGTTGACCACCATCTGCCCCCTGACGCTTCAAGTCATCCATCAACATAAGAGGACTGAGATGGCGACCGTCTCGCTCAAAGGCATCAGCAAAAGTTTTGGTTCCGTCGACGTCATCAAGAGCATCGACCTCGACATTGCCGATGGTGAGTTCATCGTCTTTGTCGGGCCATCCGGTTGTGGCAAGTCAACACTCTTGCGATTGGTTGCAGGGCTTGAGGAAATCAGCGCCGGTGACTTGTCGATTGGCGGTGTGCGCTGCAACGATCTGGCGCCCAAGCAACGGGGCATCGCCATGGTGTTCCAGTCCTACGCGCTGTATCCGCATAAATCCGTGTACGACAACATGGCGTTCGGCCTGCAGATTGCCCGGGCGCCGAAGGCTGAGGTCGAGGCCAAGGTGCGCGACGCCGCGCGCATCCTGCAGATGGAGCATCTGTTGCAACGGCGGCCGAGCCAACTGTCAGGCGGCCAGCGGCAACGCGTCGCGATCGGCCGCGCCATCGTCCGCGATCCGCAAGTGTTCTTGTTCGATGAGCCATTGTCGAATCTCGACGCGGCTTTGCGTGCCAGCACCCGTGTCGAGATCGCACGGCTGCATCAGCGGCTGAAAACCACAACTATCTACGTCACACACGATCAGCTGGAAGCCATGACGCTGGCTGACCGCATCGTACTGTTGAACGGTGGCCGCATCGAGCAGGCAGGGACACCGCAAGAGATGTACGAACGCCCGGGATCAAAGTTCGTGGCTGGTTTCATTGGTACGCCGAAGATGAACTTCCTCGACATGACGGCAAGCGTCAGCGGCGACAAACTGCGGTTGACGCGGGGGGATACCTCAATCGAGGTCCCGAAGGCGGGTTATGATTTGAATGACGCCACCAAGGTGACACTCGGTATCCGCCCGACCGATCTGGGCTTTGCGCCGCATGGCGGAAACAACACACTGAAATGCACTGTCGACTTGGTTGAGTACCTGGGCAACGAGGCGCAGTTGAACCTGCGCAGTGGCGAGGACGCTTTGACCGCTGTCGTCGCTGCCCGCGCCGTTCCGGTCCCCGGCGCCGAAGTCACGCTCGCCGTTCCCACCGACCGCGTGCACTTGTTCGACGCGACCACCGGCCGCTCGCTGGCGCGGTAAGGGTGGGGTCAGACCGATGCTGCGCTGACATTCGCGCGCGGAACACACGGGATGACGTTCCGTTGCACGATTTCGCACCATGCTTGCGCCTATCAGCGAAGGCTGGGATGAGGATGCCAGCCGGTCAGCCGGCAGGTGCCGGTCGGCGTTGACGTTCATTTCGGTTTCGTCGGTTTCGCTGGCGGCGGCTTCCAGGGCTCGGGTCATCGGCTGGTGTTGGAAGAACTCTAGATCCAGCGCCTCGGCGTCGCCCCGATAGGTCGCGGCAATCTTTTGGTACAGCGCCGCGTTCAGCCGCAACTTGGTGCCCTTGGCCCCCTGAAGCCGGTTGAGTGCCGCGCCCATGAAGCTTCCGACCGCGTGGCGGGTACCGTGCGGGATGCCGAAGTCGTGCAGGGTCAGTTGTACCTCGCGCAGGCCGGCCAGCGCCTCCAGCGTCAGCGACTCGTTGCTGCGGGTCATTGCCGGCAATTCGAACTCCGCCCCCTTGAGCACAAGGTCCAGAAAATCCGCCACCACGTCGCCGTCTTTCAAAAGGTCGCGCACCATCGGACGCAGGGTGAAGCGGTTGCCGAACACGCTTTTCCAGGCGCTGAAGCGGGGCGTGTAGATCAGCACCGACTGTTTGCGGGTGCGCTTGAAGAACGTTTCCATATCTTCCCTGTAGAGGCCGGCTTTCGTGCGTTGCATGAAGGCCGACAGGAAGCGGTGGGCGTGCGGGCGCACATAGGCGATGATGCGGGCGCCATCGGCCTGATCCGGCATGTGCGCCTTGATCGCCTGGTTCAGCACAATCGGATCGACGCCGGCGAACTGTTCGGCAGAAATAACCCCGACGTCGGCATCGGCACCGATCAGCCAGTTCGCCATGTCCTGGAAGCGCCTGTCGCCGCCCTTGGCTTCACCCTGTTCCGCCAGAGCATTGGCCACGGGAAAGGCGCTAAGTTGCCTGGGATAGGCCAGCGAGACGGTCGGGCAGACCCATTTCTTTTCGTGCAGGACGGACTGGATCGACGAACTGCCGGTCTTGGGGTCGCCGATGTGAAACACTACGCTTTTGGCCAAGGGTCGTTCCTTTCAGGTCCTGGGCACGCGCTACTGAGCGGCAGCCATCACTTTGTCATTTGCCGACGAGTCCGGAGTGTAGGCCGTGCCTGCGTCGGTCGGGCCGTGTAGCCCCACCGAGTCCGGCCGGGGGGGCAGCGACAGTGCCTCACGCCAATAGGCGGGCGTTGTAATCTCGGGATAGCGCTTGCGATAGAGCGCGCGCAAGCGCGAATAGCCGACCAGAAAGCGCAGGCAGATCGACACCAGCCGCAGGCAGGCCATGGCGCCCTTGGTCTTGGACTGGGTAACGGTATAGCCCTTGTCGCGGTTGGAGTTCAGGAAGGTGATCCGCGACGCCCCCCAGAGCACATCCAGTTGACCGCGCTGCATGGCCGGCACCACGATCCGGTTGCCCCAGAACCGGAACAGCGGCAAAAAATGGCCGTTCAGCGTCATCGGGAACAGTTTGCGCCGCAGCCATTGGCCGATCCAGTTGCGCCGCCGCTCGGTCAGGTCAAGGTCCGCCACCGGCTTCCACGCCTCGACCCGGGTCAGCGCCTTGATGGCGGCACGCGGACCTGCCGCATCGGCATTGGTCACAAAAAAGTCGGGCCCCTGCATGACATGGGTCCAGGCCAGCAGGATCGCGTCGATGGTTTCGTACTGGAACTTGACCAGGTTGCGCAAAAAGAACCAGACGCCGATCTTGGCCACCTGCAGCGCGCCCACTTCCATCTTGTCGAGCGCCAGATGGTGCACCATGTGGCTGCGCAGATCGAGGTACCAGGTCAGCGGTGACTCCTTGTCGGTGAAATCATCGGCAAACGAGACGACGCCCGGCAAGGTCGTGATGTGGAAGTCGTTGACCAGACTGAAGTTCACATCATCGCCCCGCACAAAGAACGGAAACGGATGCCGCGTCACCTGGGCCAGCGGAAAGGCGAAATACCACCAGCCGCCATACATTTTCGACGACCGACTGCGGGCCGAGTCAAATTCCATCTGGATAAGCTGGCCCCGGTCGCGCAGATCGGTGCCCGAAAACAGCGGCATGCACTTGCGGTCGAAGATCGCGCCGTTTTCCCACATCCGCCATTTGTCGGTATTGTTGATCATCGCTCCGGCGATGGCGATCTTGGGGTTTTTCGACAGGGTCAGAAAGGCATAGGTGCGGTGCAGGTTTTCCATCGGGATCGAGGCATCGTCATCCATGAACAGCACATGGCTGTAGCCTGCCGCCTCTGCCTCGATCATGCCGCGGGTAAAGCCGCCCGCGCCGCCGAGATTGGCGTTCGGCAACCGCGTGATCTGCGGATGCGACAGGATGTTGGCCGAGTTTCCATTGTCGATGATGAAGGCATGCAGATAGGGGGCGAACGGGGCCGTCTCGAAATACTTCGCCAGTCGCCGGGCGGTGTTTTCCACCTGCGCTTCGCGCCGAAAGGTGGTGATGCTGAGCGCCAGACGCACAGCCGGATTGATCCGGCCCGGAGCCAGATACCGCGCTGCGGTGATGACGACCGCAGGACCCAACGCCCGTGCCTCGAAATAGATCACGCCGCGAGTGGAGGTCGCGCTGTAATGCGACAGGTCGAACAGGGTTTCGCGGACAGTGGTCAAAGTCACAACTTCGCTCGCCAGCATTTCCCAGGACCGGTCGGGGATGGCGTGGAAGACCTTGATCTCGACCCGGCCCCGGCCG
>JANNSA010000057.1:0-7051 GCA_031402115.1 Hyphomicrobiaceae bacterium
AACGCTGTCAGCACGTAGGCAGTACGGCCAGTCACCAGCAACCGTGGCGGTTTGGTGTCGACGAAGCGCACAGTATCGCCGATGACATAGGCCCAGGCACCCGAGCAGCTCGTCAGGATCATGGCGTATTCAACGCCGGGCTCGACCGTACCAAGCCAGAACCGGCGTGGGTTGGGCTTGTCCAGGTCATCAACCAGCACGAACTCGTAAAAGATGCCGTGATCGACCAATAGCCGCATGCCCTCGCCATCGCCCCGATCGGCAACCGCGAAGAAGCCTTCTGAGGCGGCGTAGATTTCGCGTGTTTCGGCTTGCGTGCCAGCCAGGATCGACTGGAAGCGCACGCGATAGGGCGTGAAATTCATGCCGCCATGCAGCACCAGCTTCAGGTTTGGCCACAGATCAGCGAGCGCGGGACGGGCGCTGTCGTGCTTCAGCAGCCGGTCGAAGAACACCAGCATCCAGTTTGGCGGGCCGATGATGGCGCGGATGTCCATGTTCGCCGAGGCGCGCACGAGCTTATCGATTTTCTCGTCATAATCGGCGATCAAGGCCAGTTCGGGCGGTGGAAAGAAGAAGCGGCGCGCCAGCCAGGGCATTTCGTTGGCCTCGATGCCGCTCATGTCGCCAGACTGGATGCCGGGTGCTTCCAGGGTCAGCGCCGTGCTGCCGCCGAGCATGAATACCTTGCCGGCAAAGATGTTGCTGGCGCCGCGATTGGCATAATGCTGCACAAACATATCGCGTACGGTCTGCGAATTGGTGGCGATCAACTCGTGCGACGTCGGGATGTACTTGTTGAGGCCCGTGGTGGTGCCCGAACTCATAGCAAAATATGGATAGGTACCCGGCCAGGTCACGTCCGTCAGCTTGGGGAAGCCGGTTTGCCAATAGTCGCGCCATAGATCGTCATAGCGCCGCAGCGGCACCCGCGCCTGATAGCTGGCAACATCGGTGATGCTAGCAAAGTCGTGGTCGCGGCCGAATTTCGTCTTGGCGGCCTTGCGCACAAGGGACAGCAGGGTCTGCTGCTGCACGGCGGCAGCGTCCTCTTGCGCCAGCTCAGCCAGCCGCCGTCGCGCCCTGACGCGGCCAATCCGTGATGCTATCCGGCCAAGCAAGGTGCCAGCGGCAGTGTGAGTTTTCGGCATGGTGCGAGCGTCGGTCCTGCTTAGCAATCAACGATGTATCCAGCCTCCTAGCACATTTTGCGCTGGTGCCGAACGCAACGCTGTCGCCAAGTTAACCCGAGCAGGCGCTCGACCCCGGCAACTGGACTGCGTATGCAGGGCCATCCGTGCCGTCAATGTCAGGGGACGCCTCGCCATGAAAGTCTCGCCGTTCGCGCCAAAATCCTTGCCAACCATGCCGCAGGTCAAGGGCGTGCGCTTCGCGACGGCCGAAGCGGGTGTGAAATACGCCAAACGGACGGACTTGCTGTTATGCGCATTCGACGAGGGCACTGTGGTTGCCGGAGCCTTCACACGCTCGAAAACCGCATCGGCGGCGGTTGACATCTGTCGCGCCAATCTGCGGCACGGCGCAGCGCGCGCGCTGGTGGTCAATTCCGGCAACGCTAACGCCTTTACTGGCCGGGCTGGCGCGGCAACGGTGGCTGCGACGGCGGCGGCAGCGGCGGCAGCGCTCAGTTGCGCCGAAACCAGCGTATTCGTGGCCTCCACCGGCGTGATCGGCCAGCTGCTCGACGCCGGCAAAATCACGCTGCACCTACCTGCACTCGCTGCGGCTGCCGATGCCGGTGGTTGGGAAATGGCGGCGCGCGCGATCATGACCACTGACACCTATGCCAAGCTCGCCACACGCACGGTGATGATCGGCGGCGTGCCCGTCGTGTTGAACGGCATGGCCAAGGGCGCCGGCATGATCCAACCCGATCTCGCCACCATGTTCGCCTTCGTGTTCACCGATGCGGCGATTGATCAGCCAGTGCTCCAGGGCCTGCTGACCACCGGCATCGAGACGACGCTGAACTGCATCACCATCGATAGCGATACCTCCACCAGCGACACGGTGCTGATGTTCGCGACGGGTCAGTCCAAGGCCAAGCGCATTGCGTCCACCAACACCGCTGAAGCTAAGGCGTTCGCGGCGGCGCTGACGGACCTGCTGCATGATTTGGCACTGCAGATCGTCAAGGATGGCGAGGGTCTGAGCAAAGTATTGGCGATCACCGTCACCGGTGCGGAGGACCATGGCGCGGCGCGGCGAATTGGCTTCTCGGTGGCCAATTCGCCGTTGTTCAAGACGGCGCTGGCCGGCTCCGACCCGAACTGGGGCCGCATCGTCATGGCGATTGGCAAAGCCGGCGAGGCCGCCGACCGGGACCGCATCGGCATCCGCTTCGGCGATGACATTCAAGTCGCCGAGAACGGCACCGTGCATCCGGACTACACGGAGAAAGCGGGCGCGGATTACTTCAAACGCGCCGAACTGTCACTGGCAATCGATGTCGGCGTGGGTGACGGCCGCGCTACCGTCTGGACTTGCGACCTGACCGCTGACTATGTCTCGATCAATGCTGATTATCGCAGCTGATCAGTAGATGGGCATCAGGCATCAGGCATCAAACCCAGCCCGTTAACCGATGCCCAAAGCCCGATGCCCATCCTGCAAGTTAACGCTGATTTACCGCATCTTTACGCGAAATCTTAGGGTCTTGTCCCTATACTCCGAGGTTGAGCATGGGGACGAACATTGTTCTGGTTTCGGCCTGCGCGCTGGTGGATGTCGATGGTCGTGTGTTGTTGGCGAAGCGTCCTCCGGGGCGCCCGCTGGCTGGGTTATGGGAGTTTCCCGGCGGCAAGGTGGAACTGGGTGAGCGGCCGGAACAGGCGCTGGTCCGAGAGCTTCATGAGGAGCTCGGGATCAATGTCGAGGAACGCTGTCTCGCCCCGCTGACTTTCGCCAGCCACGGCTATGAGACGTTTCACCTGCTGATGCCGCTTTATGTGTGCCGCAGATGGGAGGGAACGCCGACGGCGCGCGAGGGCCAGGAACTGGCGTGGGTACGACCGGTCCGGCTTGGCGATTACGCCATGCCGCCGGCCGATGAACCACTCCGGGCGATGCTGAGGACGTTGTTGTGACGGAGTGAGAATAATGCCGGCCCATTTGTACACTGCCGGGAATAGCGCGCGCGCCGTGCTGACGCGCTTCGTGCGCGCCACCAGCGGCGCGACGGCGGTGGAATATGCCGTCATCGCCGTCGTGATCGGTGTGCCGGTGCTGTTGGCCACGTCGCCGATCCGCACCGCGTTGGTCGACTTGCTTGGCAGCGTCGCCAACGCCTTCGTTACAATTCTAGGCGGCGGCAGCGTCTGAAGGGGATGAGTTCAGACCCCGTTCTGCCGGCTAATTGCGAATGCCCTTGCGGCGGCGTTCCTGCGTGATCGCGTCACGTTGCTTGCGCCCGGCGGCCTGCAACTCAGCCTCAAGCACAACGCGCTCGGTCAGGCCGGGCAGCCCCAGATCAAGATCCACGAACAGCGTGCCCTGGTCGCCGATGCGCGACGAGAAAGCGATCACAATACCGGCGAACGCGAACTGCTGATGTGCCACCTCAAGATTGCGGTGGGCCTTCAACATGGCCTGAACGGCGACGCGGGCGGCACGGCCAAGCTCAGGCCCAAGCGCCTGAGCCAGTGCCGGTGAAGCCTGAAAGTAGAAGGGAACGTAACCCAGCATGTGATGACCTCCGTCCACGCACGCGCGCACGCCGGAATGACGTGGCACGGTGTGGAGGGTGCATCGGTCGGTGGGTTATCTGCTCATTCCCTGGAACTAGGCGAGCATCTCGGCACTTTCAAGGCGCGCAGTGTCTACGGTTCCAACTCGGTGTCCCAATACAGGTAGTCGAGCCAACTATCGTGCAGGTAGTTCGGCGGAAAAAGTCGGCCATTGCGATGCAGCTCGTACACCGTCGGCCGGTAAGGCAGCTGATACGGGTGCATCTTGGCCTGGGCCGGCATCATGCCGCCCTTTTTCAGATTGCACGGCGCACAGGCTGTCGTGACGTTGTCCCAGCGGGTCAGGCCGCCGCGTGAACGCGGGATCAAATGATCAAACGTCAGATCACTCGGACAGCTGCAATATTGGCAGCTGAAGCGGTCGCGCAGGAACACGTTGAAGCGTGTGAAGGCCGGATACTTAGCCGGTTTCACGTAGCTCTTCAGCGACACCACGCTCGGGATGCGGATCTCAAAGGTTGGGCTGCGCACCGAGCGGTCGTACTCGGACACGATATTGACGCGGTCGAGGAACACGGCCTTGACCGTCTCCTGCCAGCTCCACAGCGAGAGCGGGTAGTAACTCAACGGCCGGAAGTCGGCGTTCAGAACGAGCGCTGGAAACGCTTCGGGGGCTGTTGTGACCGCTGACACGGTGTTTCCTGAGTTCCCTTGTGATACAACACGGGGTGATACAGCACGGAATTCGCAGCTTACCTCCTGGGGGATAATATAGGTCGATGTCAGTCCTGTGAAGGGTGTGTGGCGTCAGCGCCAACAATCGACATAAACTTGGGGAACGCGTCGCCGTGAACGGGTCTGAAATGCCAGCATCAACCGAAGTGAGCATAATCCGGCATTTCAGCCGCGCCCTACCTGCGAGGCCTGCATGACGTCATTGCTGGCAGCGTTCGGATCAGCGGCGCTGCTGGTTTATCTCTATGCTGCTTGGCTTCGCCATCGCGGGGTCATGGAGGCGGTCAAGACGCAAGCCTCGCACCTGCAGCCAACACCGTCCGGCGGCGGCTTGCCGGTGCTGGCAGTGGTGATCGCTGGAACAACGTTGACGGCGGCTTCGCTCAGTGCCCCGGCAAACTGGCTATTGGCAAGCGCGGCGTTGCTGACGGTGATATCCTGGATCGATGACCGGCGGCCGCTACCGCCGCTGATCCGGCTGGGCGCACATGCGCTGGTGGTGATCGCCTGTCTGGCCAGTCTGCCTGCCAATCAGATCATCCTGTTTCCAGGCTCGCCAGTGCTGGCCGACCGTCTGGTGGCGGGCATTTGCTGGTTGTGGTTCATTAACCTCTTCAACTTCATGGACGGGATTGACGGCATGGCGGGCAGCGAAACCGTCGCCATCGCCATCGGCTCTCTGATTCTGATCACCGGGCTCGGTCTGGCAACTGAGAACCAGTCGCTGGCCCTTTGGATCGCCGGCGCGGCAGCCGGATTCCTGGTCTGGAACTGGCATCAGGCGCGCATCTTCCTGGGCGACACCGGCAGCATCCCGCTGGGCCTGCTGCTGGGCTGGCTGCTGATCCAGATCGCCGCCGCCGATGCACCGGTCGCGGCGTTCATCCTGCCGCTCTACTTTACCGCTGACGCCACCTTCACGCTGTTCCGCCGCCTGGTGCGTGGCGAGCGCTTCTGGCAGCCGCACCGCGAACACTTCTACCAGCAGGCCGTACGCCGAGGCCGCCGCCACGACCAAGTGGTGCTGACGGTGGTGCTGCTCAACATCTTGCTGATCGGCTGCGCGCATCTGTCGTTGACCTGGCCGGTGCTGGCCGTGTTCGTCGCAGTCGGCGCGGTCAGTTTGACCCTGGCCGATTTCGCCGGTGTCTGGGAAACTCAGCCTGAGACGTTGACATGATAGCGCCTCGCCGCATCTTCCTGACCGGGGCCAGTGGCGCGCTCGGCTCGGCCTTGCTGCCGGCGCTTGTGCGCCGTGGCCACCACGTGACGGCCGCCGGTCGCGACAGTGCCGCTGCCGACGGGATGTTGTTCGATCCGCTCGGCGGCCATTTGGACAGCCGCTTCGCCAGTGCCGGTTTCGACACCGTCATCAATCTGGGCGATGGCCTGAAGGCGCTGGAGACCGAGCGGCTTGGCACGGCGTCGATGCGCACGGCGCACCAACTGCTCGCAGGCAACCAGCGGCTGGCGGATGCCGCCATGCGGTCTGGCGCGCGGCTGTTCCTGCACATCAGTTCGATCAAGGCGATCGCCGGCGAAAAGGCCGGCGCCGTCCTGTCAGAAACTGCGCCAGCGCGGCCAACGGGCGCCTATGGCATTGCCAAGCAGGCCTTGGAACAGCGTCTGCGGCTGGCTTTCCAGGGCGAACCGTGCAGTTTGATCCTGCTCCGCAATCCGCTGACCTACGGCCCTGGCGCGATGGGCGGACTGGCACGGCTGCTCGGACTGATCGAGCGTGGCGTACCGCTGCCGCATCAGGCGGCCGATGCCCGGCGCAGCCTGCTCGCGGTCGCTAATTTCGTCGATGCCATTGTCACGGTACTGGAAGCCGATGCGCCACCGGCCGGCGCCTATCATATCCACGACGGCGAGCCCTTGGCGTTGACAACAATCGTGCGCACACTGGCGGCCGGCTTGCAGCGGCCGCCGCGGCTGGTGCGCGTGCCTGCCGTCTTATGGCGAGCGGCATCGGCGGTGCCGTCGCTACGCTCGAATCTCGACCGGCTGGGCGGTTCTCTCGTACTTGACGACAGCCACTTCCGCCAGACCTTCAACTGGCAACCCAACGTCGACACCGAGCCAGAACTAACCGCCACAGCCGCAGCCTATCGCGCCAGCCGGGACAACCGGAGACACAGAATTTAATTCGGCTTTGCGCAGTGTCGGAACGCGGGCGAAGTGCTGGGCCGAATTAAGTACCATGTCCCCTCTATCCCTGCGGGCCGGCTCAAGCCTTGCCGTGCACCGTGATGGCGACGTCAATGTTGCCGCGGGTGGCGTGGCTGTAGGGGCAGATGGTGTCGTGGGTTTCCTTGACCAGGGCCTCGGCTTCGGCCTGCGGCAGCGTTGGCACCTTGACGTTCATGGCTACAGCGATACCAAAGCCGCCACCCTCGCGCGGGCCGACAGCCGTCTCGCAGGTCACCGATGAGCCGCTGACGTCCTTCTTGTGCTGGCTATGCAGCCTGCTTTGGCGGCGCCCTGGAATTCGTCGCCAGCCAGCACAAGAAGGACGTCAGCGGCTCATCGGTGACCTGCGAGACGGCTGTCGGCCCGCGCGAGGGTGGCGGCTTTGGTATCGCTGTAGCCATGAACGTCAAGGTGCC